>MUIA01000113.1 GCA_002084115.1 Oceanospirillales bacterium LUC14_002_19_P2
GAAAAAGTGTTCAAGACTTACCAGAATCAGTGTTCAAGACTTACCAGAATGGGTGTTCAAGAGTTACCAGAATCGGTGTTCAAGTTGTGCCAGAATACGCAGGTTATTCGTTACTGCGTAACTTGAGTTATTAACGGCTCTGATCAAGAAATCCGGCCTGCATATCAGTGAAAAGTGGCTGCCGCTGCTGTTGGTTTTCTTTGGCATCATGAGCAGCATTGCCACCGATGCGGGTTATCTCGTACTCATTCCTCTGGCAGGATTGCTCTATGCTGGACTCGGCAAGAATCCGATTATCGGCATGGCCGCGGTTTTTGCCGGTGTGTCTGCGGGTTTCAGCGCCAACCTGATTCCGGCTACCCCCATCGATGTCATTATCGGTGCCAATGCCCGTATTTTCGCCCAGGCTCAGAATGTCCCGTTCACACGCCACGATGGTCAGCCGCTGACACCTGCCACCATGCATTACTATTTCATTTTGGTATCAACCGGTGTGCTGTCGGTGGCCGGTGCTATCGTCACGGCGCGTTTCGTGACGCCGAAACTGAAAGACACACCGTGGTCTTTACCGGACGACCTCAAAATCGATAATTTCTCCCTCAGTGATGCTGAAGAACGTGGCCTCAAAGCCTCATTTTTCGGGTTGCTCGGTGCTCTGGCGTTCATTGCCTGGCTAGCTCTTTATCCCCTTGCCCCTTATACCAACGCGTCCGGACACCGCATCGTACCCTATCTGGATAATGTGATTCTGTTGATTACGCTGGTCTTTACCATTACCGGTATTGTATTTGGCACCGCCTCGGGCAAGTTCAACTCTGTGGCCAATGTCGTCCAGGCCATGGTCAAACAGATGGATGCCATGGGCTATATCCTGGTGCTGACATTCTTCTGTTATAACTTTCTCTCGCTGCTCAGGTATTCGGGCATGGGCACATGGATCACCTGGCTGGGCGCCAGCCTGCTGAATTCGCTGGGGTTGCAGTCCTTCCCGGTGTTACTGATCATCGGCTTCATCATCACGACGGCCTTTATCAATATTTTCGTGGGTGGACTGACCTCCAAATGGATGCTACTTGGCCCCATCTTTGTTCCCATGCTGTACCAAGTGAACAACCAGATGACGCCGGATATTGTCGCAGCCGCCTTCCGGGTCGCCGATTCATCCACCAATATCATTACCCCCATGATGACCTATGCGGGCGTTATCCTCGCCTTTATCCGCAAGTATTCACCGGAATTCAGCATGGGCGATCTTATTGGCCTGATGTTGCCCTATTCGGTCTGCTTCCTGACCATCTGGACCCTTCTGCTCATCCTGTTTTTTGAGCTGGGTATTCCGCTGGGGTTTTGAATGGGCTCCCTGAATTTTACATATCGCTTATTGCACACACCTCTTCGGATACCCCCTATCCTGATACTGATCAACACATCTTAGATAAGGGAGTGGTATTAACTCTCCTCGAATAATCAATGCTTAATAATCCCCGTTCGAGGAAGTAATGCAGACAACAACCCCTGCCAACGTGGCGCGTATCGGTGGAGAAACCTGCTTCATCACCGGTGGTACCGGTTTCATTGGCCGCTTCCTGGTGGAAAAGTTACTGGCCCGGGGCGCCAACATCCACCTTCTGATCCGTGAAGGCGAGCAGGCCCAGGTAGACCAGCTGATCAATCACTGGAATGTTGCACCAAACCGGGTTCATACACTGATCGGCGACATTACCCAACCCAAGCTGGGGCTGAGCGACGAACAGATTGCGACACTCAAGGGCAAAGGGGAGATTGACCATTTCTTCCATCTGGCCGCCATTTACGACATCAATGCGGATGAAGAGAGCCAGATCCACGCCAATGTGGAAGGTACACGTCATGCGATGGCCTGTGCTGAAACCCTGAAAGCAAAATGCTTCCACTACACCAGTTCCATTGCTGTGGCAGGACTGTATGACGGCACATTTACGGAAGACATGCTGGAAGAAGCTGGCCCGCTGAATAACCCCTACCTGAAAACCAAGCATCAGGCAGAGCGGGTGATTCGCAATGACAGCACCATTCCATGGCGAATTTATCGTCCCGCCATGGTCATCGGGCATTCGAGAACCGGTGAAATCAACAAGGTTGACGGTCCTTACTACCTGTTCCACGCCATCCGTAAAATGCGTAACTCCCTGCCCCAGTGGTTGCCCATCATTGGTCTGGAAGGCGGCTGGCTGAACATGGTACCCGTGGATTACCTCGTGGACAGTATTGATCATATTGCCCATCGGGAAGGTTTTGATAACCAGTGTTTCCACATCACCGATCCAAACCCGCAACGGCTGGGAGAACTGCTTAATATCTTTGCTTCTGCCGGTGGCGCACCGCGTATGGCACTGCGGGTGGATTCCAGTTTCGTCAGCCCATTCGTGTCCATGCTACTCAAGAGCCTGTACCGGATGCCGGCCATTACCAAGGTGTCCCAGGCCGTACTCCGCGACCTGAAGATACCGGATGCAGCACTCGATTTTCTGCACTATCCCACTCACTTTGATCGCACTAACACCGATGCAGCCCTTGAAGGCAGCAATATTCGTTTGCCGGTTCTGCGTGAATATGCCCGGGTTATCTGGGACTACTGGGAAAACCACCTGAACGAAGAACGCCTGACCACCGAAAACATCGACAAGGCTGTAGCAGATAAAGCGATTCTGATCACCGGCGCCGGCTCCGGTATTGGGCGTGCCACTGCGGAACGACTGGCCACCACGTCAGCCCGTCTGGTCCTGGTTGACCGTGATGAAGAATCGCTGGCCGAAGTTGCCCGGGTCATCAGGGAGCAGGACGGACGTGTCTGGACCTGGACCGCCGATCTGACCGACACCCAACAGTGCGATAGCATGATCCAGCAGATCAACGAGGAACTGGGCGGGATTGATATTCTGGTCAACAATGCCGGTCGTTCCATCCGACGCTCCGTGAACAACAGCTACGATCGTTTCCATGATTTCGAACGCTGCATGGATATCAACTATTTCGGTGCCATGCGCATGATCATGGGCTTCCTGCCCGGGATGGAAAACCAGCAGTGCGGTCAGGTCATCAACATCTCATCCATTGGCGTGTTGGCGGGCAGTCCACGGTTCTCGGCCTATGTCGCCTCCAAGGCCGCATTGGATGCCTTTACCCGCTGCGCATCCAGCGAATTGGCGGACAAAGGGGTGAAGTTCACCACGATTAACATGCCGCTGGTGCGCACCCCAATGATTGCACCGACCAAGATGTATGAATCTGTCCCCACCCTGACGCCCGATGAAGCCGCCGGCCTGATCATCAAGGCCATGGTGCGCAAACCCAAGCGGATTGCCACCCGGATGGGATTGATGGGGCTGGCACTCCACGAAACCATGCCCGTACTGAGCGAGCTGCTGATGAACGCCAGTTTCAATATGTTCCCGGAATCAGCCGCCGCACAAGGCAAGAAAGAAGAAGGGAGCAATACGCAGCGTCCACCGGCTGAACAAAAGTTACTCGTCAACCTGTTGAAAGGTGTTCACTGGTAATCCACACGCTATAACACCATTGACTGGAAAACCAAAAGCCAGTGCCCTGTTGGGCACTGGCCTATCAAGCGTGCTTCCTGCACTTACGATGATCAGCGATCACTGGCTTGGGGAAATACCTGAAGGTTGTTTCTCGACAAACGCAAGGAATGCCTCAGCCACGGCGGAAGGATCTTCGATCATGGGCAAGTGACCAATCTCTTCAAAGATAACCGCTTCAGTCGTTGGCATATATTTCTGCATTTCACTGACACTGGAGACATCCAGTACCCGGTCATCTTCTCCCCAGATAATCAGTGACGGTGTGGTGATGGCCGCTAACCACTCTGATTGTGGAATGCCTTCCAGACGCTCATCCCGTGAGCGCAGCAGTTCATCAAATATTTTCTCGTTTACCGGTTCACGCGCCAGTGCCTGCTCTTCTAATACAGACGTAATAGGCCAGGGAATGAACGGGCGATCCGTCATCACAAATGACAGGAGTTTCTCCATATCACCGGGCTGATTCACAATCAGAGGGTTTTCACCCTGCTCCAGCAAATGCTGAAACTCACTGGCATTTGGTGGCTCGACACCACCATTATCCAGCAACACCAGTGAATTAAGGACGTCAGGCTGGATTCTCGCCAATTCCATGCCGATCCAGCCTCCCATGGAGTTTCCCATGTAGTGGACCTGACCCAACTCCAATGTCTGGATAAAGTCAGCGACACGCTGAGCCTGAGCCGGCATGCGGTAATCCAGTTCCAACGGTGCACTGCTATCACCATGGCCGGGAAGATCCAGTGCGATGATGCGATACTGGTTCTCCAGTTTTCCTGCCAGTCTGACCCAGTTGTCTTTGTTGGCGCCAAATCCGTGCACCATCAGGATGGTTTCACCTTCAGGATTGCCACCCTCCAGATAAGCCACTGTCAGGTTATCCATAACTACTTCAGCAGGTGCCAATCCCGCACGCTGACGTTCCAGGGACATGGCCGTCTGATAGAGATCATGCCGGGTACAGGCCGTTAACAACAGCAAACTGAGTAGAAAGGGAATACCAAACAGCGTTTTCAGGCGTATCGTCATGGGTATCCAACCTCTTATTGTTATTGGGTGAAATATTGACCAGCCAGATAGAAAGAAAAAAGCCGGCCTATATTAACCGGCTTGGCGCAAAGTTGATAACACCATTACGAAAACGGGGAATGATGTGACGGAAAGGAAACACCGTCAGAATTGAACTCCGGTTTGTCTGCCGGCTTATCCAGTTTCGGAGAGGATGAGAAAGGGGACTGTTTGCTGTCTTCAGGAAATACACCTTGTGGTTCTGGCAGCGGTGAACTTTTTGGCAGCGGAGGTTTAGGAATGGGCGTAAACGGAATATGCAGCTGCTGTGGCGAATGGTAAGGCATAGGGTGCGCAGGCATTCCGGGCATAAAGTTTCCTGATTCTATCCCATCCTCACCTCGCCATGTGGCAGGCTGTTTACGACCACCATTTTCTTCGGCCGGTTTCTGACCCAATGCCCAAGTGACAGGAATACTCACCGCAGAGACAGTGAACACATAGGACTGGTTTTGATCGATATCCAGCTGACCATCCATCAGCAAAGGCAGCTCCATGACCGAATCCTGCCCCGTATTCTGAATCATCAGATTTGCGCTGATCATTGCATGACGTTCATCAGTCCCTTGCAACATCAGGGGTGCCACCATGCTCAACCGGGTGTTGTCATTGAGTACAAACAGATCATCCATACTGCTGTCAGACAATTCTGTAATCATGCGATGATTGAGTGCAGCAGAAATCGTTTTTACGGTTTCACCGGCAACCGAATCCAACCCTGCCATCGTGGCAGATGAAAAGCGGATCAACAGACGCCCTTCCAGTGCTTCCAGATCATCCTGTCGGATGCGCTCCTGGTTCAGACCATCACTCGATGCAACCGCCATCTGCAAACTGGTAAGTCCAGCCCAGAACATAACCAAAACAACCAGGCAACATCGCCTCAAACCGGAACAACGCACGGCTGGAGAAACATCAAACCGCATGACAACACCCTCTCCAAAATACAGCCAACCACAGGCATTGGAGTGTAGTACATGGAATCACCGTACATGGAAGAATCCTCCCATTACAGCCCTACAAGCCCTGTCAGCTCACGGACGTTTACCGTAAGTGATGATCCGGACAGTTGGCGTTATACTCTCCCGCACCACTGGGAAGACTGACATCAGACTTGAAGTTGCCACCAGTCGCCACCAGATTACTGTTTTTTCTTGGAACACACTGCGTTAATGACTATCCCGGATACAGCACAGCGCTTCCTTTTCGAAAACACCGATATTCGCGGTGAACGCGTCGGACTCAGCAGCAGCCTCCAGGCAGCCTTTGAACCCCATGCTTACCCGCTGGCCATTCGTACCCTACTGGGTGAAATGGCGGCAGCAGCAGTATTGCTGAGCACAACTCTGAAGTTCCAGGGCACCATGAGCCTGCAGGCGCGCTCCAACGGGCCAGTTTCTGTTCTGATGGTTGAATGCACCGACCAGCGCACGTTCCGCGCCATTGCCCGCTGGAAAGAAGAACCGGCTGATAATGCAGACCTTCAGACGCTGTTACCTGACGGCCAGCTGGTCATCACGGTGGATCCGGTTAAGGGCAAGCGCTACCATGGCATCGTGCCACTGGAGAATCCCACACTGGCGAACTGCTTTGCCCAGTATTTCCAGCAGTCTGAACAGCTGCCAACCTGTGTCTGGCTGGCCTCTGATGGCAACAGCGCCAGCGGCTTCCTGCTGCAGGCACTGCCAGCAACGGTCGAGAAAGACGAAAAAGTTCGCGAAGAGCGCTGGTCACACCTGACCACTCTGGCGCACACCCTGACGGACGAAGAGTTGCTTTCAGTGGAAACGGAGACGCTACTGCACCGCCTGTTCCACGAAGAAGATATCCGCCTGTTTGACGCCGAACCGGTCAGCTACCGCTGCACCTGCTCCCGTGAACGCACGGCCACTGCCCTGCAGACCGTTGATCGCCAGGAGCTGGAAGATATTCTGGCGGAACAGGGTGAAATCAACATGGACTGCCAGTTCTGCAACACTCGTTACAGCTTCTCGGCAGACGACGTGGCGGACCTGCTGGCGCCCAAGCAAACCAGCCCGCGGACATTGCACTGATCCCCGGTCACGGGATCACTGACAGAACAGCAAGGGGTGAACGACGCCAGCTAACGACTGGCGTATAATCCCCTTTTTTATTCGGATGTAGCCAAAGAGTACCCCATGGATAGCATCTTTCAGCGCATCGCTGCAGAGTTGAATGTACGACCACAACAAGTCACCGCCACGGTCAATCTGCTGGATGAAGGGGCCACGGTTCCGTTTATCGCCCGTTATCGAAAGGAAATCACAGGCGCCCTGGATGATACCCAGCTGCGTACCCTGGAAGAGCGTCTCCGTTACCTGCGGGAAATGGAAGAACGCCGTGACACCATCCTTAACAGTATCCGTGAGCAGGAGAATCTGACCCCGGAACTGGAAAAGGCCATCACAGAAGCGGATACCAAAACCCGGCTGGAAGACCTCTACCTGCCCTACAAGCCGAAGCGCCGCACCAAGGCACAGATCGCCCGTGAGGCCGGTCTGGAGCCGCTGGCCGAAAGCCTGCTGGCCGATCCGACGCTGGATCCGGAACAGGAAGCGGCCAAATTCATCAATGCTGAGCAATGTGTTGCTGACACCAAGGCAGCACTGGATGGCGCCAAGTACATCCTCATGGAAAAATTCAGTGAGGAAGCAGAACTGCTGGGCTCTCTGCGTGACTTCCTGTGGGAAGAAGGCCGCATGAGCAGCCGCGCCGTCGCTGGCAAGGAACAGGAAGGCGCCAAATTCCGCGATTATTTTGAGCACGACGAGCCTATCAGTAAGGTACCGTCTCACCGGGCGCTCGCGATTTTCCGTGGCCGCAATAAAGGCTTCCTGCAAGCCGCTATCACAGTAGAAGGCGCGGAAGACCGTACCCAGGCGCATCCTTGTGAAAGCATGCTGGCCAGCTTCTGGTCAATCAAAAACGAAGGTCGCTCAGCCGACAAATGGCTGGGTGAAGTCGTACGCTGGACCTGGCGGGTCAAACTATTGCCTCATCTGGAAGCCGAACTAATGACTCGGGTTCGAGAAGCGGCGGAAGAGGAAGCTATCAAGGTTTTCTCCAAGAACATGCACGATCTTCTGCTGGCAGCGCCAGCTGGCCCAAGAGCCACACTGGGACTGGATCCGGGTCTACGTATGGGGGTCAAAGTCGCCGTGGTTGACGCTACCGGTAAACTGGTGGATCACACCACCATTTTCCCCCATGTCCCCCAGAACCGCTGGAATGAGTCCCTGGCCGCTATCGCCAAGCTGGTGCTGAAGCACAACGTTGAGTTGATTGCCATTGGTAATGGCACCGCCTCCCGTGAAACCGACCGCTTCGCGGCTGAGCTTATCAAGCAGTTCCCCAAGCTGAACCTCTCCAAGGTTGTCGTCAGCGAAGCCGGCGCATCGGTTTACTCCGCCTCTGAAACTGCGGCAAAAGAATTCCCGGATTTGGATGTCACCTTCCGTGGCGCTGTATCTATCGCCCGTCGCCTGCAGGATCCACTGGCGGAACTGGTCAAGATTGAGCCCAAGTCCATTGGTGTTGGCCAGTATCAACACGATGTCAGCCAGACACTGCTGGCACGTTCCCTGGATGGCGTGGTGGAAGACTGTGTAAACGCGGTTGGCGTGGATATCAACATGGCATCCGGCGCGCTGCTGGCTCGGGTTGCTGGTTTGAACCTGACCATTGCCAACAATATCGTTGAATATCGCAACCAGAACGGCGCATTTACCAGCCGTAATCAGCTGAAATCTGTACCTCGCCTGGGTGACAAAACTTTCGAACAGTGTGCGGGCTTCCTGCGCATTATGAGTGGTGAGAATCCGTTGGATTCTTCCGCGGTGCATCCCGAAGCCTATCCCGTGGTACAGGCGATCGCCGCACGCTTTGAGCGTGATCTGCGCAGCCTGATCGGTGACACCGCGTTCCTGAAGTCACTGAATGCCGCTGACTACACCAGCGATGCTTTCGGTATCCCGACCGTCACCGACATCATCAGCGAATTGGATAAACCAGGCCGTGACCCACGCCCTGAGTTCAAGACGGCGGCATTCCAGGAAGGGGTTGAGGACATCAAGGATCTCAAGCTCAACATGGAACTGGAAGGTGTGGTAACCAACGTGACCAACTTTGGCGCGTTTGTGGATATTGGCGTCCATCAGGATGGTTTGGTGCATATCTCCGCACTTTCCAACACATTCGTGAAAGATCCACGGGAAGTGGTTAAAGCGGGTGATGTGGTTCGGGTCAAGGTAATGGAAGTTGACGTCCCCCGTCGTCGGATCGGCCTGTCCATGCGGATGTCAGATACTGCCGAGGGGCAATCTGAAAACCGTCAGCAACAGCGGGCAGAACGGAGCAAGCCTCACACAGCACGTCCATCCAACCAGGCCAAGCGTCCGCAGGGACAAAAGCAGAAAGCGGATAACGGCGGCACCTTCGCCGACTTGTTCGCCAACGCCAAGAAACTGCGTCGTTGATCCTCAGGCAAAAGGGAGGGAGATCCCTCCCTTTTGCTGTCAGATTCGGTGACTTTCTGGTTAGTTTGCAGAGATGCAGAGTCCTGTCCGGAAGAGTATAGTGGCGACATTTACGGCGACTGACCACCAATAACAACGGTCGGCGTTTGCGGAATCCGGGGCATGGCTGCAGATAACCAACAACAGGAAGGCGCTGACCTTTCGCCAAACAAGCAAAATCTCCATAAGGGCAGCGCCTACAGCCGTCATCTTGGCATCGATTTTCTGGACGCTGACGAAGGCTGCAGTAGACTGTCCATGGATATACAGCCGTTCCATGCCAACATGCGCGGGCATGTCCATGGCGGCGCACTGTTCTCTCTGGTCGATGCCGGCATGGGGATTGCTCTCTACTCCCGCTTGCCCGACAATCTCGCTGCCGCAACGATCGAAAGTAAAATCAATTACCTGAAAGCCGTCACCAAGGGCCAACTGATCTGCGAATCCCGTGTTATCCATCTGGGCTCCAGCACCGCAGTGCTGGAAGCTGACGTGATGCAGGACGGTCAGCCTGTGGTCAGGGCACTGGCTACATTTGCACTGATTCCGGCCAGTGACGATCAATCTCGTTAAGCAAGGGTTACAGCTTGTCCCAGATATTTGAACGCCGCCTGCAGGCTCTGCAAAAGGCTGAACACCACCACTGTCTGCGCCAGATCCGCCATGGCATCGAAAAAGAAGGCCTGCGCGTAACGGCAGACAGCCACCTGTCCCAGGCTCGCCATCCGGAGCGCGTTGGCGCCACTCTGACGCATCCCTATATCACGACCGATTATTCCGAAGCGCTGCTGGAATTCATTACACCGGTCTATCAGGATATTGGCGCAACACTGGCCTTTCTTGAGGAACTACACAGTTTCACACTCAAGAAAATGGAATCTTCCGAAAGCATCTGGGGTTCCAGCATGCCGCCGGTGCTGGAAGGGGATGAACACATTCCCGTTGCCTGGTATGGCACCTCCAATATTGGTCAGATGAAGCATGCCTACAGGCAGGGGCTTGCGCACCGATATGGCAAGGCCATGCAGACAATTGCCGGTATTCACTACAACTTCTCGTTACCGAGCACCTTCTGGTCACTGCTGCAAACACTGGCCAATGATTCACGTGAGCTGGTTGATTACCAGTCCGAAGGTTACTTTGCGCTGATTCGTAACTTCCGCCGTTATTCCTGGTTATTGATGTACCTGTTTGGCGCTTCTCCGGCCATGGATCGTTGCTTCCTGGATCAGCATCCGGATGCCAACCTCCCGCTGGAATCTGGCGGTGACAACACACGACTGATGCCCTGGGCAACCTCACTGCGGATGAGCGACCTGGGTTACACCAACAATGCCCAGTCATCTCTGAACATCTGCTACAACAATCTGAATGATTACGTTGAAAGCCTGTGGCAGGCCATCCATACGCCTTACGCTGAGTATGAGAAGATCGGCCTCAAAAAAGATGGCGAATACCTGCAGCTCAACACCAACCTGCTCCAAATTGAAAATGAGTACTACAGCCCGATCCGTCCCAAGCGCGTCACACGTTCCGGCGAGAAGCCCGTTGTTGCTCTGCGCGAACGGGGTGTTGAATATATCGAGGTGCGCTGTCTGGATCTGAACCCCTTCCTGCCTGTGGGCATTGATGCAGTTCAGGCGCGCTTCCTGGATGTTTTCCTGGTGTATTGTGCCCTGCAGGACAGTCCAGCCATTGAAGAAGCGGAATGCAAGGCCATTGCCCGAAACTTCGAGAAAACCGTGAATGAAGGGCGTCGTCCCGGTTTGATGCTGGAACAACTGGGACAAAGCACCACGCTGACCGACTGGGGACAGGAACTGCTGGACCAGCTGGAACCTGTTGCCGCATTAATGGACAGCATTCACGGCACCGGCGACTTTTCCATGAGTATTCGCCAGCAGCGCCGCAAGCTCAATAACAGCGAACGTACGCCATCGGCTCAAGTGATGAACACTCTGTCAAAGCATAACCATAGCTTCATTGAGATGTCGCAGGAGCTGGCCGAGATCCAGTCTGATTACTTCAGACAGATCCCGCTGAGTCAGTCCCGGATGGAATATTTCTCAGAGCTCGCCCAGCAGTCTCTGCGTGACCAGCAAGCCATTGAGGCAGCGGATACGATCGACTTTGACACGTTCCTGGCGCAATACTTCGCCGACTGAACAAGACTGGCGACGATTCGACTACGCGTTTGTCGCCCAATAACAAAACAAGGATATAACGAGGCTTCCATGCTGATTCCCAAGTCACGCCATCTGCATATACTGGCTTTCCTTGCTGTGATCGGACTGCTGGCAACAGCCATGTTCTTTGAGCATGTCATGATGCTGGAACCCTGCCCGCTGTGTATTACCCAGCGCGTTGCCTTCCTGATCCTCGGCCTTATCTCCCTGGCTGCCGCTATTCATAATCCTCCGGGGCGTGGCTTGCGTGTCTATGGTGGTTTGATACTGACCTTTGCCATTGTTGGCGCAGGTCTGGCCATCCGGCAACTATACTTGCAGGGGCTTCCACCGGAAGAAGCGCCAGCCTGCATGCCAGGCATCGGATACCTTGCCGATGTCCTTCCCATGAATGAACTGATCAGAGTCATGTTCAGTGGTACCGGCGGCTGCGCTGAAGTTCAGTGGCGTTTCCTTGGTCTGTCGATCCCGGGCTGGACCCACGTTGCCTTTATCGGCTATGGCCTGTTCGGTGTGCTGGAAATGTTCCGTAAGCGGGATATCGTGCGGTAAATGATCAAAGGGCTATTTATCCTGTTTCTGTTCAAGAGTCTGGGTGAAGCCATTCACCGCTTCGCCCATGTGCCCGTGCCTGGTGCGGTGATTGGTATGATGCTGTTATTTCTCTCACTGCCCTTCTTTGGCGCCCTGTCGGATGATCTGACAAATGCCAGCAGTCATTTAATTCGGCATATGTCGCTGCTGTTTGTCCCGGCAGCGACCGGATTCATCTTTTACCTGCTCCACAGTCACAATCAAACCATTCCTATTCTGGCTGTTGTTTCCCTGAGTACCGTTATTGTGATTGTGGTCACTGCGCTGGTGATGAAAAACTTTGTGCGCGGCAGCTATAAGCCTGATAACGGTGCCTCAAAGGTCTCTGAACATGACCATTGATACCGATGCCATCCGGGCTTTCATCTGCACCCCACTCTTTGGTTTGACCCTGACGCTGGGCTTTTTCCAATTGAGTGCCTGGCTGTTTCGCAAGTCCGGTGAATTTCCTCTTCTTCATCCGGTCTTAACTGCCGCCATACCGATTGCCGCGGTGATTTATTATTTGCCGATGGATTATCGCGAGTATGCGGACAGCACCGAGCTGCTCACGATTCTTCTGGGCACGGCAACAGTTGCTCTGGCGGTGCCGCTTTACCATCAACTTCCCACAATTCGCTCGGAAGCCCCGGCCGTTGTTGTAACCCTATTGATTGGCGCCACGGTTGCACCTCTCTCTGCCATCGTCATTGTCTGGCTGACTGGCGGGAATATGGAAACCCTGTTGTCTGTTGCTCCGAAATCGGTCACAACCCCCATTGCCATGGCCGTATCGGAAAGCATGGGCGGACTCATTTCTGTGACAGCTGGCACAGTGATCAGCGTCGGCGTGTTTGGCGCCGTAGTGACAGTGCCACTGATGAGAATCATGCGTATCGAAAATCAGGCTGTACTGGGTTTTACGTTAGGATTATCAGCGCACGGTGTGGGCACAGCGAAAGCCTTTGAGTGCAGTACAACCGCTGGCGCTTTTGCCAGCCTAGGCCTGGCTCTCACCGGCGCACTGACAGCTATTGCCATGCCACTGATTTACCATCTGCTTTTTTGACCATCCGTCATAGTTTTCAATACCATCACAATTATTCTTTTCGATAATCAGGTTTTATTGTTTTTATGAAATTTGTTGGCGCCCACGTCAGCGCAGCCGGTGGTGTGGAAAATGCACCGGTCAACGCCCATAACATCGGAGCGACCGCCTTCGCCCTGTTCACAAAAAACCAACGACAGTGGAATGCTAAGCCACTGACCGAAAAAAGTATCCAGCTATTTCGGGAACGCTGTGATCGTTATGGTTTCTCTCCAGCGCAAATCCTTCCTCACGACAGCTACCTGATCAACCTTGGTCATCCGGAGCAAGAAGCTCTGCAAAAATCGCGAGCGGCATTTATTGATGAGATGGAGCGCTGCATGCAACTCGGTCTGGATCGTCTCAATTTCCATCCTGGTAGCCATTTACGCACGATCAGTATCACTGAGTGTCTGCAACGCATTGCTGAATCCATCAATATCGCGCTGGATAAAACCGAAAGCGTCATTGCCGTGATTGAGAACACGGCAGGTCAGGGCAGCAACCTTGGCTGGCAATTTGAAGAGCTTGCCGAGATTATTGAGCACGTCGAAGACAAAAGCCGTGTAGGTGTTTGCCTGGATACCTGCCATACCTTCGCTGCCGGCTACGATCTGAGAACAGAAGACGCCTGTAGAAAAACCTTTCAGCTATTTGCTGATACGGTCGGCTTCAAGTATCTCAAGGGCATGCATCTGAATGATTCAAAAGGGGAACTTGGTTCCCGCAAAGACCGCCATCACAGTCTCGGGCAAGGGGAAATTGGCTGGAATGTCTTCCGGTTTATCATGCAGGATGAGCGCTTCAACAATATTCCCTTGGTACTGGAAACCATTGATGAAACCATCTGGCCAGAGGAAATCGCTGCGTTAAAAATGCTGGAAAAATAAAAGCTTTAAAAGCCTGCCAAAGCGACTCGAATTACGTAGCGTTCTTTACCACAATACTGTTTTCATCACAGCAATATGAAAACAGTATTGCCCCATCACATACTCATAAACAGAGGCTGATTAGTAATAAGTATTTTTATTTGGCAAGCGTAAAACATCGTTTGAAAAAGAGAGTAGCTGGGTTTTCATCTACGTTTACGTAAACGTTCTATCGCTTCTGATAAGGGGTATTGCTCAAGTGCAAGTTCCGTTATTGCCAGTAAATGGCTCAGAAACGTGCTTTCGATATGCGACGAAGAAAAATGAATACATTCTGTTGCTATGTAATCTTCAACGGATGCATCATGCGATAGCGAATAAAAAAACGCTTTTAACGCCTCTTCTTCGACATTCAGAGACGAAATAATCTTTGCACAGGGCAGGCTTACCGAACCCATTGACCATTCTCCCTAATACCCAAGATGTTCAGCTTCACTCGCTTTCATCCTCCCACCCTTTCAAGAAACTATGAAGCTGCGTATAGAACACAACGCGATTTAATCCTGTTAAAGTCATGACATCGCTTTTTTGAATCAGACGTTATTCACTGACTCACTACGATGTCATTAAAAACCAGTATAGCAATAGTCCTTCTAACCGTTATTGAACGTTCAAATATAAATGCCAGCGGCAGATTACTATCCGTAAAGACTTTGTGAAGATTTCATCATTCCAGTTACCCTCGCGGGCGAAAGCATGCAAATAAACAGCAATTTGTATGCGTTTCAGCACAACATTCTCTTTCTGGGCGTTGGTACCGCTATGCGTTCACTCTATAATAGAGGCCAAACAGCCATGAAAGGCGACCGTTCCCGACCTGCCAGGCAGCGAGGATCGTGTTTCCAATAACAGTCATGGACAATTGCCTCCGCCACGTGAGATGAAGCTATGTCTATTGAAAGCCTCGGCCAGCTCGAAAGCAAAATTCAGAACGCCATCGACACCATTGCCCTGAATAAGATGGAAGTCGAGGAACTGAGAGAAGCCAAAACCCGCCTCGAAGAAGAAAACGCCCAGTTGAAGCAGGAACTGCAGGCGTGGACCGAGCGGGTCAGCAGCCTGATCGGCAAACTCGACAGTCTGGCTGAAGAAGCACTCTGAGTTTGCTGCCATGCCCATAAAAAATGCCACCCTTCGGTGGCATTTTTTATATCGCTTTTAGATTACCGCTATTAAGCAAGGCTTTCCTGCCGCACAGGCGAACCACTCTTCAACATGCCAATCACAAAGCCTGCAACACCAGGCACCATCCACCCCAGACCACTGCTTTGCAGCGGAAGATGTGAATAGACATCGACCAGCGGCTGAACAAATGACAGTCCGGCAGCACTCAGTCCATCGACAATGCTGATAGCCAATACCGGCAAGAGTGTAAAGGCAAATACGACACCCGGCTGAGCAAAACGCTCACGGAACAGGCAAAGCATAATCAAAGCAATCGCAATCGGGTAAACAACCAGCAGTGCAGGAATGGTGACAGCTAACAGCTCAGTCAGCCCCATATTGGCAATCAGAGCACTCACTATCGTACAAAGCACCACATAACCCCGGTAGCCCATCACTGGCAGCACTTCAGCAAAATATGGTGCTTTTACAGGTTGGCGGATGAAAAGTGAGGGATTGCAACAGAAATAGCCTTAAGAAGACGATTGATTTGTATAGATCAAAACTTCTGAAGGATCAGACATGTCGGCAACCCCATCACTCCGTCCCATGTTCGCATTTTCTGGCTGGGTAATCGAGAAAATTGATATTGACTGGAG
>MUIA01000117.1 GCA_002084115.1 Oceanospirillales bacterium LUC14_002_19_P2
AGGATATTGTGGATTGTTGCTGCAATGCCTGGAATAAACTGTGTAGCGAGGCTGGACGGTTGTTCAGTTTATGCTCTCGCCAGTGGGCACTTATGCAGTAGTTAGAAAAGGCGATTAGTATAATTTGCCCACGATAAAAAACGGCAGCTTCAGCTGCCGTTTTTTTCATTTACAGCTCAACATTAGCCAGCTGCTGTGCCTCCATCAGCGACTCATAATCGCCTGTCAATTCATTCATTTTCCGAAGAATGGATTCAGTCGTCACCGAAATCACCGTTGGCACATAACGCCCTTCTTTCTCCCCCTTGAATCCTGCCTTGGAAAACTGCCACTGCGCCTGCACCTTGGTCAGCTTCTTCTAGATCATGGCACTGTTCTCAGGAGCAACCCGGAGAAACTGCAGGGATTCATCGAAAAGTGTAATTGCGTCGTGCAACTCTACATGAAGCTCCTCAGCATCCACCCCCCAGGCCATCGCCATATAGCGGGCGGCAATACGCTGGGATAACATCCGCTGCCGACCGGAAACATTCACCAGTTTTGCATTATTGCCACCAGCATGCTGCTCAATCAGGGTCACTACATCATTCGACAATGTCAGCAGTTCATTGCTTTTTCTCAAGACCCAGACAGCATCCTGTTTGTTGGGTGTCGCCAGCGCCTGCACCCTATACAACAGCCAGACGTCCTCCACCCGGGCCAGCATATCCCGAATTTTCTGGGTCGGCGCATAATCAGACAACTCAAGGAATTGCTGCTCAAACAGAGCAATACTGGCATCTAGCTGTTTCTTTGCCACTTCAGTATTTATACCAGCCCCCAGCATCAGGTAATTCTTCACGATCCGTTGTGACAACATCCGCTGTCGCCCCGACTTATTCACCGCCTCAGCGTCTGTCAAAACCGCCTCAACCGGCAATGATGTCGAAAGCAGCACAATCAAAAACAATGCAGGTAATCGGCTCATCAACATATCCTTCCCCCCTCACAATTCCTGTCGTATACCTGCTATGCCTTAGCAACATGTACGCCACAAAAAGAATCATCAAAGAAAAGAAATCACGTTTCATCAGGCACAACGCGACTCAAAACGGGTCAAGGAAGCACAAATACTGCACCAACTTGGCTCGGGACACTTATGGAAATGGTGTAATCAGAGGACTCAGGAGCGTCGATCTATGTAATGAGCAAGATGCGATGAAACCGTCGGGAGCCAACGCATTACTCACTGACTCCCGAAACAAACCCTTTAAACGTCCAACATAAACGTCACTGGGCCATCATTAAGCAGACTGACTTTCATATCCGCACCAAAAACGCCGGAGGCAACGTCAGGATGCCGCAGGTAGGCCTGCTTGACGAAATAATCATATAACGCATTACCCTTCTCCGGCGTTGCTCCAGAACTGAAACTGGGTCGCAACCCTTTACGGGTATCGGCCACCAAGGTGAACTGAGAGACAACCAGCAGCCCGCCACCGGTATCCGCCAAACTCAGGTTCATCTTGCCATTGTCGTCAGAAAAGACCCGATAACGCAGAACACGATCCAGCAACTTGTCCGCCTTCTGCTCATCGTCGTCTTTTTCCACCCCCAACAGCAGCAACAATCCTGAATCGATTGCCCCCACGGTTTCCCCCGCAACAACCACACTTGCGTGGCTGACACGCTGAATCAACCCTTTCATAACAGCCTTATATTAAGAGGTTTTATCGAGACCAAACTCTTTACCGAAGCGCTTGCCCATTTCATCGGTTGCCCTGACCAGGGCATCCCGAATACCCGCTTCCTTGGCCGAGTGTCCGGCATCCCGAACAATGTGGAGCTCGGCTTCAAGCCAGTGCTGCTGCAATGTCTGCGCATTCTCGAGCGGACACACCATATCGTAACGTCCGTGGACAATAATCCCGGGGATACTGGAGATAGCCTGACACTGCTCTAGAATCTCGTTTTCCTCAATGAATGCCTTATTGATCATATAGTGGGATGCGATACGGGCCATGGCCAGTGCACGATGTGGATCAGAAAAACCATCCAGTACTTCCTGACTGGGACGCAGGGTTGCACAATGCCCTTCCCAAAGACACCAGGCCTTAGCAGCAGCCATTCTGGCCAGCTCATCCGATCCTGTCAGCCGCGCATAGAAAGCGCTCAACATATCGCCACGCTCTGCTTCAGGAATAGGCTGGGAGAATGTTTGCCAGTAATCGGGGAACACCCGATTGGCGCCATCCCGGTATAACCAGTCGATATCCCGCTCGCGTGCCAGCCAGATACCACGCAGCACCATGGCCAACACCTTCTCGGGATGCTGAATGGCATACAACAGCGCCAGTGTTGAGCCCCAGGAACCGCCAAATAACATCCACTTGTCGACTTTCAGGAAAGCACGAATGGCTTCCATATCTTCCAGCAAATGCGCCGTAGTATTGTTTTCCAGTTCGCCATAGGGACGGGAACGGCCACAGCCACGCTGATCAAAGGCAATGATGCGGTACAGGTTGGGATCAAAGAAGCGACGGGTATGCTTATCGCAGGAGCCACCGGGGCCTCCGTGCAGGTAGAGCACCGGAATCCCTTCAGGGTTACCACTCTCTTCAAGATACAGTTCATGATGGCCGGAAACCGGCAGGATATGGCGGGCGTAGGGTTTAATGGCCGGATAAAGCGTCAGCATCGGATATCCTTTGT
>MUIA01000139.1 GCA_002084115.1 Oceanospirillales bacterium LUC14_002_19_P2
AGCTGAACAGTAGACCCAGAAAATGCCTTGGTTACAAAACTCCATATGAGGCATTCAAAGAGTTAACTGGAGTGGATGCAAGAAAAGTCATGGGTTATGCATTTATGACTTGAATTCAGGACACAACAAGAATGCTGCATTCTCTATCCACTCAGTTCACTGACTGATACTTTAAAATTGGCAGGCATTCAGCCTGCCAATAAAATTATTGCTTCCACGTTTTAGAACGGACCAAGCTCAATCATCTGGGCAATCACCAGACCAATCGTGGCTGTTGCCAAAATCCCGAGAAACAAGGGGAAATAGAACTTGATCCATTTCGCTAGGCTGACCCGCCCAATCACCAGGATGGCAACGAAGTAGCCAGTCGTCGGGAACAGAATATTCGTGATGCCATCACCCCAGTGGGTTGAAAGCACCACGACCTGCCGGGTCAAGCCGACCAGGTCTGCCAGTGGAATCAGAATCGGCAGGGTAATCAGCGACTGGCCGCTACCGGATGGCACCAGAAAGTTAAACATTGTCTGAACAAACAACATGCCGACAGCCGTAAACGCCTGGGGCAGATGCCCCACCCACTCCGCCAGGTGGAAGACAATGGTATCCATGATATTCCCGGATTCCAGAATCACTGAAACCCCACGGGCAATACCGCAGATCATGGCACCTACCAGAATTTCTCTGAAGGACTCATTAAAATTCGCACAAATCTTGTTCGGCGAGAAACCCACCAGCAAGGAGGTAATGACCGCCATCACCACAAACAGGCCAGAGATTTCATCAAAGCCCAAAGCAAACTTCAAAATGGAAGCGATCACACCCACAAACATGATCAGGGTCGCAATCCCTGCAAAACGCTGACGAGAGGTAAACGACTCCTCACTGCTATCTGCCGTCAGCATTTGCCGCAATTCCTGATCCACCTCGAAATTACTGCCAGACGCGGGGTCAGCTTTAACCCGTGCGGCATAACGCATGATGTACCAGGCACACATACATTGAATCAGGAAATAGAAAATAGCCCGGTACCAGGCGCCGGAAAACATCGGCAGATCCGCCAACATATGACCAATACCCACGGTGGCCGGCTGCGTAATCCCAAAGGCAAACCCCAGCGTTGTAGCGCATAACACGAGACCGGTGGCGGTCATGGTGTCATACCCGAGTTTCAACATCAGCGGCAGGACAATAGGCAGGTAGGCAATACCCAGTTCGGGCGTCCCGATGAAGGCCGCGATCAGGGAGAAAATCCCCATCAGAACCGGGATTAGCAGTTCTGTTCGTCGGCCCGCATCATGGCATTGATGCCCATGTTGATCACACCGGTTTTACGGATGACTCCCACAGCGCCACCCACCAGCAAGGTCAGAAACACAACGCTGGACGCTTCCCGCAACCCCACAGGAATGGCAGTGACCACATCCATGATGCCGACCGGCGTCTGTTCCATAACCTGGTAAGAACCGGGTACAACCGATTCCCGGCCATTCGGCAACACCTGTCTTTCATAGGTACCCGCCGGGACAATCCATGTGAGAAAAGCCACCAGAACAATAAAGCTGAACAAAAT
Source organism: Oceanospirillales bacterium LUC14_002_19_P2 (assembly GCA_002084115.1). Lineage (GTDB taxonomy): Bacteria > Pseudomonadota > Gammaproteobacteria > Pseudomonadales > Endozoicomonadaceae > Kistimonas. The sequence continues at coordinate 1,571 of MUIA01000139.1, forward strand.
GACGTAAATATCCGGGAACTCGAAACGCTTTTTCGGTGGTGTTGTCGTTTTCTGAACAGGAACGGTGGATGAAATGATCGGCATGGCTGTCTCCGTCAACGGCTAGTTTTGTTCAGATACCGCTACCGTTCCTGGCAGTTGTGTCGGGTTTCCATTCCGCTTCCGGCATCCAGCGGAATCCATGTCAGGCGTATCCCCATTACGTACCCATGACGTCAGCGCATCATCACACCCAGCATTGCTCGATTGAGCCTGTCAGTGGCACGAGAAGGCCTACAGCCCTTCATACTCTGCAACACGCACCCAAACCTGCTAACAAGTTATTTATATTTTGTTAGCATTTTGATGAGCAAATCCTCAGCAAACCATGAGACAGGTCAAAAAACTTCCGCCTTGTTTCTTGTCAGAATCTATTGATGGAACAATACAAAAAGCTCGCACACTGGAACAAACACGCTAAAAACAGTGTGTTAAGGCATGCAAATTCGTTGCTAGCAATGGATAAAGGCATACCGGTGATCCACTTTTAATCCCGCGATTGCTCCCCAACAACAAACTGAAGCCGCTTCAGGCTAGTAACAGGAAGACCATCACCATGGCAGTACCGACAATCAATCCCGAACGCTTTCTGGCGGATCTTCAGACCCTGCGTCAGTTTGGTGGCCAGGGAAATGGCGTGGTCAGGCAATCCTTCTCGGAAGCCGACATGGCATCCCGGCGCTGGCTTCAGGCGCGAATGAACGAGGCCGGACTGACGGCCAAGATTGATGGTGTTGGCAATGTCATCGGTTACGCCCGAAAACCAGGTCGTGCCTTGTTGATGGGCTCTCACACCGACACCCAGCCAGAAGGCGGCTGGCTGGACGGCGCCTATGGAGTAATCGCCGCCCTGGAAGTGGCCAGAGCGCTTGATGAATGCCCGGAAACCCGGCATCTGGCGCTGGATATCGCATCCTGGGCGGACGAAGAACATACGTACCATGGTTTCCTGGGCAGCCAGGGCTTCCTCGGCCAGCTTGACCAATCCGTACTCTCAACCGCCACACGCAATGATGGGCATCCCTTATCCCAGGCGCTGGCCGATGCCGGCCTGAATGGCCAGCCGGACCAATATGATCCGGCACGTTATATTGGCTATCTGGAGGCTCACATTGAGCAGGGTCCCAGACTGGAACTGGCCGGCAAACAGGTCGGCGTTGTAACAGGCATCGTCGGTTGCCGAACTCTGGATATCACCTTTCATGGCGAAGCCAATCATGCCGGCAGTACGCCCATGGACAGACGTCGGGATGCGGGTAAGGCACTGTTTAGTTTTGCGAATCAGATGGATACGTTGCTGGCCAGCATTACAGCGGAGTTCACTGTCTGGACCGTTGGTAGGGTACAGTTCTATCTCGGCTCTGCCAGCGTGATTCCCGGCAAAGCCTTTATGCGGCTGCAATACCGGGATACCTGCAGGGACTTACTGGGATTGATGGAAACGGCGGTACGGGATCTGGCGACACAAATGGCCCCTGAACTCGGCGTAGACATCGGTGTTGAGCGGCAGCCGGAAACAGAACCGGTACTGATGAATGAAGCGATGCAGGAGCAGTTAGCCCAGGCGGCAGAACAACACGTTGGACCACGCTGGATGAAACTGCCCAGCGCCGCTCTGCATGATGCCAACATGTTCGGCCAGGTCATGCCCAGCGCCATGTTGTTTGTACCCAGCATTGGCGGTATCAGTCACAATTTTGCTGAGGATACCCAACCGGAAGACCTGGTGGCCGGCTGCCAGGTACTGGCCTCTGCGGCCGCGCGCATCATTGCATCAGGGCAATAATCCACAGGCCAGCCATTAAGCTCAAAGAGCGATTAATGGCTGGTCCGTGATTCTTCTCCGCCATTATTCATGGCTTCGACTTTAGCCGCATTCTTTTTCATCTTGGCAATAGCGGACGCCTCGTGGCTGAAACGCACCTGCAGGCGTCGCTTCTGCTGCTGCAGCTTGTAACATTCCAGGGCCATGCGCAGCAGTTCGCTTTTGCTGACGCCCTCTTCTTTGGCCAGTGTGCTGACCTGGTCGATGAATTTCTGGTTCGCGTTAATCGTGATTACTGCCATGTCGTTATTCTCCGTGAATAGGTTTAAGACCCATTGATATCACGGTCTGAGAGGGGAATGCATAACCCCATTGTCAGTATGACTAACTACGACGTTGGTCTAACTATACAAACGACTTACCCACAACAAAAAAGCTCGTGCAGGCGGCACGGGCAATTCACACTATCAGGACACTGACAAACGTTCGTTTTTACACAGCATCAACGCGATAGCCCACCTTCCTGCTCCAGCGCCAGCCACTCTTCCGGGGTATGGCCGATGGGAATCATCACGTGTTCACGATAGGCCGGACGATTGCACAGGTTGTCATACCAGCGGCTGACATGAGGCAAATCAGGACGCAGGATATCCAGGTAAAAATACCGGAAGGCTGCTGTCCCCAGCGGGATGTCCCCCATAGTGAACTGATCACCGGCAATATAAGGATTCTCTGCCAGATGATTGTCCAGCACCTTAAAGCTCTCACCCAGCTGGCGCGCCAGATGGCTGATCAGGTCAGGATCTCGGGCGTAGGGTTCGGTTCTGACCGTTGCCATGAACAGGGGACCCAATTGACGATCAATAGTGCTCAATTGCCAGTCCATCCAGAGATCGGCCAGAGAACGAACCTTCAGATCACCAGGAAACAGGTCGCCATAACCGTATGCGCTGGAGAGGTAACGTACAACCGTGTTTGATTCATACAGACAGTGCCCATCATCCTGAATGACCGGCACCTTGCTGTTGGGGTTCATCGTTCGAAATTCCGGGGTATCCAGCTGACCGAAGGAACCACCGACATCCCGGCGTTCATACGCCAGCCCGAGCTCCCCTATCGCCCACATCACCTTCTGGACATTGCCGGAGTTACGGCGTCCCCACACGGTTAGCATTGTTTCATTCTCCCTTTTAAATCACGGCACACCTCATCAAGCTCGACGGATACTAACAACGATATTGATGGGTTAGATGGGCATTCCAATGGCAAAAAATGACAACGGGGAGGCTCTTGACCTCCCCGTTTCAGGTCAGGCTGGATTAATTCACGCCCACCACAGAGGCCAGCAATGCCATCCGTACCGCAACGGAGAACTCAATAGCCTTGAAGTAGATTTCGTGGGCAGTCTGGTCGATCACATCATCGAACTCACCCGGGTTACGTGGCAGGGAGTGGTGGTTACCCACGGTCTTGCCAGTCTTGCGCTTGACGTTTTCCAGCATCTCCAGGGAGATGTAGTGGTTGTTCAGCTTACGCATGAAGTCTTCACGGTTGGGGTCGTCTTTCTTCACGGAGCAGCCGGGCAGATAGACCAGGTCGGCCTTCACATCGGAGAACAGTTCTTCATGTTGCTTGCGATCCAGGTCGAAGTGATCTTCCCAACGTGCGCCCATGGCGTTCAATTTACGACGAATGACTTCTGGTGTGCGCAGTTCGCTGGTACCGGTATAGACAATCTTCGCGCCCATATTCGCCAACGCCAAGGCAAAGGACTGACCGGAACGGGCACGGGATAGATCCGGTAAGGAAATCACAACGGTCATATCATCAAAATTGCCGTCAAACGCACGGTAGCAGGTATAGCTGTCCAGCAGCCCCGGAGTCGGATGGGTCACATGACCGTAGCCACCGGAAATAATCGGGGAAGAGTCACTGCCCAGACGCTCCAGCGTTGGCAACACTTCACCGTCGTCCGGGTGACGCATCACGATAACATCGGCGTACTTGGACGTTACACGTAAACTGTCATACAGACTTTCATTCTTGGCTGCCGATGAGTTGTGCATCGGATCAGCCTCGGTGATGACCTTGCCGCCGAGACGGATCATCGCATCCTCATGGCTGCAACGGGTACGGGTAGATGGCTGGAAGAACAGGGTGTACAGCGCCTTGCCTTCCAGCAGGTTCAAGCCGGTACGCATGAAAGGTTCCAGCATTTCCGCCGCCTTGAACAGATGGGTGATCTGCTCACGACTGAAATCATCAAGGAACGTGATATTGCGGCCTTTCATGCCGGTGGCTTCGAGGTGGTCACGGATATCCCGGGCTTTGAAGTCTGCAGTAATGGCCATGATAAAAACTCCTGAATGGTCAGAATAAATTTGGCGTTATAGGTATTACAGGACTTGCTTCAGCCCGGCGGCCGGCTCCTCCCCGGCGCCGGGCGGGAAATCAGATGTCTACGTCGCGGTTACAGTCCTTGGAGTAGATATACGTCAGTCGTCCACGACCAGTGGCGTACACCGCCTGTTGGGTAAAGGGACCGAACCAGATGAAGTCTTCCGCCTGCACCTGCACCCAGTCTTCACCGAGCAGATAAATGCCCTCACCTTCGGTCAGGTAAGCGCCATGCTCCTGGACATGGGTTTCAACAAACGGATGGCTGCCGGAAGGATCAAAGCTGAGGATGTGCATGTTCATGTCAAAGCCCATTTCAATGGGCAGCAGGTCACGGATGAACACGTTTTCCATGTCGTCGTAGAAGACTTCTTCGATATCGTTGGCATTGCCAAAGACGGTGCGGGCGCTCTGTCCTTCGAGCGGGATATAGCGCTGCTTGTAAAGCAGAACACGAAGCGGCTTGTCACCAATATTCTGGAATGACAGTGCCTTGTCAGCCGGTGCGAAGGCATAGCCGCCCTGAGTCAGGGTCTGTTCTTCGTCGCCTACGCTGACTTTCAGGGAACCCTCACCATCCATGAAGTAGACAAAGCTTTCGATCATTTCTTCACTGGCAAAGGGCTTAGTGGTACCGCCATCGGGCTGCACAGTACCGACATACTGCACAAAGCTGGCACCCATTTTCGGGGAAGCCACAATCGTCAGCGCACAACCGTCAAAACCGGGAATGGAATTGATCACACGTCCTTCCGGGGCAACGACCGCATACACGCCATGCTTGATCACTGAGCGGTTTTTTAACAGACCATCCGGGTATCCCATGACACTTCTCCACTACTTTGATTTTCGTTGATACACACAGAAGTCTGTAGCGCCCCTCAATATTGCTAGCAATCCTGTGTGCTTTTGTTAGCGACTATACGCCGGAATAGCAGCTAAACCTTGAGACAGGTCAAAACATTGGCCGGGGGTTGCGTAAATTTACGGTAAGCAACGCACAGCAGCCTGCCAGCCTCAGTGGCTATCAGGCTTCAAGTGGGTGGAGAGGTAGATGAGGAAGATAACGAACAGGGAAAAAAGCAGGCAGCGGACAGATTTGCCTGCGTTAACAGGCAGCCAGCATCTCGGCCAGATCCAGATTTTGTGACGGCTTTTCTTCCAGATGGAGACGGTTACGGATCTCGTCCAGGTGACTCCCCATAAACTCGGCGGCGGCATCATGCTGGCGTTCACTGATCAGGCGAATCAACGTATGGTGATCATCCGCAGAGCAGGAAGCATCGGCAATGGCCTCATACAGACCAATGATGAGGGAGCTTCTGGCCACCAGCTCATCCAGCAGCTTCAGCAGGGTCGCGATGTCGGCAATACGGGCAATTTCCAGATGAAATTCACCGGAAAGACGCACCATATCGGGCCGTGAGCCCTTGCGTATAGCTTCATCTTCTTTCGCACTGATTCTTTCCAGCCGCTTGAGTCCCTTGCTGTCGATCCGGTCAATGGCCTGACGCACCAGACCGGTTTCAATAATGCGACGAGCGTCGAATACCTCACGGGCTTCCTGTTTACCTGGCTGAGCAACACAGGCCCCTTTGTTGGTTTGGATAACCACGACATTACGGTATGACAACTCCACCAGCGCATCACGCACATGGTTACGGTTGGCATTCAGAGTTTCAGCCAGGCGGGTTTCCACCAGGCGGGTGCCTGCCGGCAGGCGTTGCTCAATAATCGCTTTGTATATGGTATTGACGATGCGGCTGACTTCACGCGCTTTGAACGTAGGCATGACTTTCTCGAAGATCAGTGAACCAAAGGCTGATCAGCACCCGATCAGCTACCACGCATTGTAGAAAATTGTTAGCAAAAAGTGGAGTGATTCCTGCATTATCGCCAGGCTAACCGATGGCTCCCTGGCGATAATGTTTGATGTGATCAGGACGTCAGTAAGTCAGGAAGTAGTTCTGAATCGCGTCCCGATCCGTGGTCTTGGTCAGCGCCAGTTGCAAGAGCACCCGGGCTTTCTGGGGGTTGAGGTGCAATGACGCAATAAAGCCGTACTGCTCATCATCCACCTCACCCGCCATCGTGGTAGAACCACTATTGGCACGGGAAGACCGAACGACCCGAACACCGTCACGGCTGGCGTTGGCCAGGGCATCCAGCACATCACAGTGAATGTTGCCATTACCCAGCCCGGCGTGAACGATACCCTGGTACCCGGCACCAACATACGCGTTGACCGGCAGCGGGGAGCAGTTGGAGTATCCGAAGACAATGCCCACTTGTGGCAGCTTGTCGAGGCTGGATACATCAAACTCGGATGTCACCGTGTGGCGCATCTCCGGACGACGCTGGAAAGTCACGACGCCGTCATGCACATAACCCAGTGGACCGAAGTTCGGCGCCTGGAAGGTATCCACGCCAGAGGTGTGCATCTTGGTAACATCACGGGCACCGAAAACGGTGTCATTCATGACCACCATCACACCCCGGTCAATCGCCTCCGGTGAGGCCGCCGTCACGGCCGCGTTATACAGGTTCAGGGGCCCATCCGCACTACGGGCAGTCGCCGGACGCATGGCACCGGTCAGTACTACCGGCTTGGTGGAGTGTACGGTCAGGTGAAGGAACCAGGCGGTCTCTTCCATGGTGTCGGTGCCATGGGTGATGACGATGCCATCAATGTCGTCCTGGGCCAACACAGCGTTGATACGCTTAGCCAGGGTCAACCAGACGTCATCGGACATATCCTGGGAGCCGATGCTCACCACTTCCTCACCGGTAATATCCGCCACTTCGTGCAGCTCCGGCACTGCCTCCAGCAGCTGCTGGACACCGAGCTTGGCTGACGTGTAAGCGCCGCCGGTCTGGGACTGACCTTCGCCGGCAATGGTACCGCCGGTGGTCAGAATGGCGATCCGGGATCTCTCTGTTTTTTGCATTCCTGGAACCTGAATAACGAATGAATCCTGAAACCTCTGGGCTTGGGCCATCCTGGATGACGGGGCAATCAGGCCGGGTTCCCCCCGATATGCCCCGCGATCATAGGTCAGGAAAACAGCTATTCCTATACGTGTTGACTACCCTAACCGACCTGAAACCCCTCTGACTAACTTAGTGATAGCAGATCAGACGCCCTCTGCGGTGTTTACGATTAAAAGCCGGAGTTATTGTTGAAATAGCTATAAAACCCCTGTGTATAACTATCTAAAATTATAATGAAACGGATGCAAGGACATGGCGATTCATGCCCAGAATAGTAAAACATAGGATTACAAACGCCCTCCCGGAACACATCAAGAACCGGAAAACAAAACATTCCTTTTTTAGACTACGAGGGCTCACAGCGCTCAAGCGAGCACTGCACCACTTATTCAGAGGGAAGTCCTCTCAAACACCGTCAGTCCGGACACACGAGAGAAAAGCAACACCACTTCCCGGTCTGCCGCCACCGACAAGCCAATTCCAATTCATAAAGACAATGGGTACAGGCAATTTTGGGAAGGTCTGTGAAATAAGGGAATTCGGAACAGATCGTCGCCTGGCTGCCAAATTTGCCAGCGCCGATGCCAGTCGACAGGCCGCCCTACACGCCGAGATACAGAACGAGCTGGACATCATGGGTATTCTGAGCAAATCAGGACATCCCAATCTGACCACCCTGCAAGGCACATTGTCAGAAAACAATGTGACCTATCTATTGATGGACCTGGGTGGTCCATCCCTCAGCTCGCACCTCGCAGCAGGCAAACAATTCACACCCGCTCAGGTAGCCAGCCTGATGAAACAACTGATTTCCGGTATTGGTTATATGCGCAGTCACTCCATACAGCACAATGATATCCGGGCAGATAACCTGCTGTATGACGGAAATGTGCTAAAAATCTGTGATTTCGGAAGGGCAACCAAAATGGGAATACTCCTGCCAACCGTTGTGCTGAATTACATGCCCCCAGAGGTTCTGTCCGAATGTCGCAGCAACAATCTCGACATGTGGTCCTCCGCCTGCCTTATGGTTGAACTCCTGCTGGGCGAGCAACTGATTACCCGCCAGCAGCTCAACGTCAACGATAACAACCACACACCATTGAGCAGAGGCGACAGGAATCAGATGATACGCCGTCAGATCGCAAAAGCGGCACAGCGGATTGAAGCCTGTGCCGGCAAAGATGCCGCGCTGCTATTCCGCGGCATGACCAAGCCCATGAAATCTCGTATTACACCGGAAGAGGCCCTGAAAAGCCCCTTCCTGGCACAACGCCCTGCGACGGCGGTTTAGGCTAGTTCTGCACTGACATCGACAATACGGTTCCAGTCAATTTCCCCGGCATGCAACCGCTGGCCTGCCATGAAGTAGAGAATCTGCCCCGGTGTGACCGGGTAATCCGCATCCGGATTCAACACCAGATCATCGCCTGTCGCGCTATTGGCAACCCCAAAGAGCAAGGCGTCATGCTGCTGCTTAAACCACTGCAGCAAAGTACTGAAACGGCAGGCAGAAAACGACGGTGGTACCGTCATGCTGTACTGGGTCGGTCCGGAGAGGGTATTGAGCAACTGGTTTTGCACCCGGGATGAACCGGGATCCTGTGAAGATCGCACCAGCATCTCAATGGAAATGTTAGCGTGGGTTTCCACCTGCGGTGCATGCGTCGACAATAGATTAGCCATTTCCCGGCTTTCAAAATGGCTGACGACATGCGCCGGTGTTCCATAACCGGTGACAGCTAACGAAACAGTTAGTGTATTGTCATCATTCATCCCATAGATGATGACACGATCCGCATCACGCAATGCCGAACGGGTAAAGCAGTCCTCGGAGGTCAGGCTGTCAGAACGGACAAAGTGCACCTGGCCAGGCATGGGGTTTTCCATATCATCGGATGCAGACAGCACCACATCCCGGTTCTGACGCTTACGGTCACCGAAGATCAGTTCCAGCATGCGCCGGGTACGTTCATTGTGCCAGCCAAGAATCACGATATGTCCCTTCAGCTGCCCGCTGAAATCGGCTCTCCCCTTCACGTTTTTTCTCCAGTAATTAACAACAACCGACGTCAGCTTACCGATAAAGCCGGCAAACAGAACCACGCCCCCCGGCACCAGCAGAATACTCGCCAATACACGTCCCGTTAAGGTCACCGGGGAAAAATCCCCATAGCCAACCGTGCTGGCCGTTACCAGGTAGAAGTAAAAAAACACATCCGGCTGTACCAGTGCATGTTCACCGGCCAGCGCCAGCAACCCCCAGGACAGGAAAAAGTGCACCAGCAAGACGACGACCAACGCCAGCCAGCTCAGCCTGAGCAGCTGCAGGTTGAGAAAACGCATCATGCGACCAACGGTGTGCATAAATGGCGGAGCCTTTTACAGAAAACGGATAGCGCTACTATCCAAAAATCGGCAGGTTATTACAAATACTCTGGTCGGCTGGCTGAAAGACTCATCGAGAGGCTGATGAGTATCGGAGGCACAAAAAAAAACGCCTCCGGGCAAGGAGGCGGTGAAGAGGGTTTACAATGCCTGTCGGGGGGACATGTCGCATTTGCCGGGTCATCTTATCACCACCAAACTGAACATCACCTGAATGGATTGCATGTTACCAGGGCAAACTGTCTCCATTGGCATGCCAGAAAGTGCCACTGTTATCTAGGGTCAATGCCTCAATCCTCGCAGCCAGCCCCTGAGCAGCCTGTTCCGGGGTGACATCACCGGAAAACTTGACCATCCGAGTCTGGACAAAACCGGGATGCAGCAGTGCGACAGCCACACCCTGCGAGGCCAGATCACGTGCAAGAGAGACGCCAATAGCATTCAATCCCGCCTTTGAGGCACGATAGCCATAATAACCACCAGAGCTGTTATCCCCCATCGAACCCATACGGCTGGTGATCATCGCCACTTTACTGCCAGAGACAAGATTACCCAACAGCTGCCAGGTAATCCGCAAGGGCCCGACCGTGTTAACACAGAACTGCCGCTCAATTTCACCAAAATCCATATTTTCGAGGGTTTCAGAGGTAAAAATACCCGCATTATTGATTAAAATATCAATCTTCTGGCTTCCTACCGCCTCTCCCAACTTCGCCACATCTTCAGCTTCACTGACATCAATGCCACTGACCACTTGATGGGCAATTGTCTCCAGTTCGGCAGAGCTACGCCGGCAGACACAGATCACCCGGTCTCCCTGTTCAACGTAATGCCGGGTTAATTCAAGGCCGATTCCCCGGTTCGCCCCGGTAATTACAACTGTACGGTTCATACAATAAGCTCCGTGTCAGTGAAACAGTCAGTATTGTTAGTTTAACGACTAACAGAAGCAGACAGAAACACTAATCAAAAAGAAGGCACAAAAATCCTAACCCCTTGTTTTAAAAGCAAAATAAAAAAAAGCACAAAGATACTCCACAAATATCTCTACGCTCAGGCAGAACCAAGTGATGATCCAACACTCAAACATAATGATGACAGGCAGGAACATTCAGGTCTCAACGATATCCAATCTATCGTTCCTTGATGGTACGTAATGACAAAGACCAAGACAGTTTGTCCGTTGAGTAAGCTACAGGATTTGACATGGACCCAGTAAGAACAACGCCCCCGGGCACGCCTCCCCCTGCTGACAGTGATCATACCAGTGGAGCCTCATCCCACTCTAACGATCCCTATTTGACACCGGGCGACCAACAACCACCACTCACGCCGGATACCTCCTTGAAAGCACGTTTTGTCCGCGGGTTGATCATCACGGTAAAAGTTATCGCATCCCCCTTTGTTACTGTTCTTGGACTTGCGGCAGGATTAATTGGCGGGATTTTGATGGGAATTTACAGGTGGGGAATTACACTGTGTGACTATATTGCCCACTTCCCCCGAAGGGTGAACAAATTCTGTATCCCCTGCACTATTCTCATTGGAGTGTTCTGCGGCGCATTTGTACTGGTTACGAACCTCATTGTTGGGTCCTGTAGCGGGGCTGGTTTGGGGTCGTGGTATTCACCATACCATATGTGGACAAATGAAGGATGCTATAGGTGGTATAAGGACTGGTTCGACAGAACCAATGCTATTTTACAGTCAATTTCAGCAAACTGCGGCTAAACAGGCGGATGACACAGACCCGATACGCCATTCAGAGCATGCGCAATACGTTACCTGTTGATAGTTTAATTGAGCGTTTTGCTCTCTTAATAGCATCCGTTTTTATAACGTTATTACTGGCCTGAAAATAGGAAAAAACGGCAAAGACTGGAGGGTAGTCTCCTTATCTTTGCCGTTGCCAGTTAACTCAGTCAGAAGCGGTAGTTGTACTGCAGGCTCAGGATGTGAACGTCTGCGGATTTAACTTCCGCGCGCATCATACCAACTGCGCTCGGTTCATTGATATCGACTTTAATTACCCTGCAGATAGGCATAACCGAAATCAACACTCTGCGCTTTATCAAGCTTGTAGCTTCCGCCAACACTTACCCAGATACGGTCAGCATCGGGAATTCGGAAAGTACGGTGTTCATTACGAACCGGGCTGTTATCCTTTGCGATACCGGTACGCCAGGTCCACTGATCGTTGTACTGGTAAGTCATGCCCACCGCGTAGCGCCAGCTCTCTTTCCACCCTTCCGGAACCGTGGGAAAGGCCTGACCATTATCCAGATCGGTTGCCAACTCATCAAAACTGGACCAGCCAGTATGTACGGCACTGGCGTGGATCGCCAGCTTGTCATTGAGCTGATGGTGAACAGACAGTTCGGCAATAGAGGGCAATGTCAGATCGACAGAGCCTTTACTGTTCCAGGGCATGACAGTGTCAGTGGACACCTTGCCTTCCAGCTTCAGTTTGACTTCAGAGCGATAGCTCAAACCAAACCGCGTGGCGTCAGTAGCCTGCCAGAGAATACCGGCATTCCAGCCATAGCCCCAGTCATCGCCGGTCAGCTTCGAGAGGTTGCCACCATTCGGGAGCAAGCCTGGAATCGGTGTAGCTGATGAGGAGGTCAGCGTCGCATCTGCATAAACAAAGTTCACACCGAAACCGACACTCAGGTCATCATTCACCCGGTAAGCAACGGACGGATTCAGGTTATAGGTTGTCAGCTCGGTCTCATCTGCAGCCGGTGTAATACCAGAAGCGGTGCCGTAATGGGTCGCCAGACCGAAGTGACTGAAACCACCGATACCGACCGTCCAGCGCTCATCAATCGGACGAACATAGTAAAACGTGGGAACAACCGCTTCATCTGCAACATTCTTTGCTGTGCCACGAACATCCAGCTTCACATCCACTTCCGGCTTGATATAGCTGATAGCAGTCGTAAACATCTGGCTGTCCAGCAGGGACATGCCAGCCGCATTCCTGGCAATGACAGAAGCGTCGTCAGCAATGGCAGCTTCACCGGCAAATGCACGGCCCAGACCTGCAGCACTGTGCTCATTCAACTGGAAACCGGCAGCATTGGCCACCATGGGGAGTGTCGCCAGTATCGCAACAGACAACGACGTACGGGTAAAACGGGGTGTGCGTGACATAAAGGAATGGTCTTTGGATTGTGTGGGTGTGCCCCTGTTCGGTCTTAATGCCGATGACAGGATACTTAAAAAATGCAAACACTTTACCCAGCCAGCGGTTTGCTTCCTATTGATTTATACGGCTAACAGATTTGCGTTTTATGCATATCACTAAGAGCACTCTTTTTCCCTATACTTTCGGCCCCACTGCTCCTCTGGCCACCCCATGGATATTGAAGAACTCCGACGTTACGACCTGAACCTGCTGGTTCACCTGCACGTTCTGCTCGAAGAGCGCAGTGTCAGTCGTGCGGCCAGGCACCTGAATTTCAGTCAATCCGCTATCAGCCGATCGCTTCAGCGCCTGCGAGAACATTTCCAGGATGAATTATTCATCCGCCGACCTCATGGATTACAGCCCACCGCCCGCGTGCTGGCATTACAGAGTGACCTGGCCACCCTGTTAAAACAGGTTTCCCTTCTGGTGCGTCCGGCAACCTTTGACCCTGCCCTGTGCAAGCGGCACTTTACTCTCAGTGCCATGGATCACATTGCGGTACAACTTATCCCGGACCTGCTAGCCTGGCTTCGCCGGGTAGCCCCAGAGGTTAGACTGGGACTGCACCCCTGGAATAACGACAGCATTCGCGATATGGCCTCCGGCCGGTTGGATCTGGCGATAAACTTCGTCGCCCAGGATCGGCCCGACCTCTACCAGCGAACACTGTGTCCGGCAACACCCGTTGGCATGGTGAGCCATGATCATTCACTGGCCAGCAAAACGACCCTGACCATGGCAGAGCTGTTGTCAGTGCCCCATGTTAAGGTCGATATCGCCGAGTTCTCGGAAATGGGACGTTTTGATCGTGAGCTGGCACGTAAGGGGTTGGCCAGAACGGTTATTCTTGAAACCAGTGATATCCAGCTGGGCCTTGAAGTGGCAGCCAGTAATCAAGCTTTGATGATTGGTACCCGGGAAATGTCAAAGGTGTTAACCCGGCGACACAATCTAGTATTACTTGAACTGCCCGAAGGGGTCACCTTCATGCAGCTGAACTATCTGTTAACGTGGCATCGGCTACAACATCAAGATCCGGCTCAGTGCTGGTTCCGACAGGTAATATACGACAAATGCTTATCACTTCGTTAAGCCTTAGTAGCTGACGTTATCCCGTTAGCAGCCAATAAAATCAACACTTTAATAGTCGTATACTTTTATTTGTTACATAGTCGTCTATTGATTATTAGAGTCTATACTGTGTCTCTGGGCTAAGTTACCCCTTGTGGTTGGTAGCACCAATGTCCAATGATTTTCTCGAACATGCGTGCAGTCGTCAGCCTATGACGCTCTGTTAGAGCGCGCCGCCAAGCGAGGTAATGAGTCA
>MUIA01000181.1 GCA_002084115.1 Oceanospirillales bacterium LUC14_002_19_P2
GCTAATGACAGATGTAGACATAGTTGTTAACCAGCAGGGAACGGATTGCACAAGAATATGTCGGATTTTATGAGGATGCCTTTTTGAGTACTTTAGTTTTAATTATTTCGAAAGAGCACCCGCAAGCTCCTTACAAAAAAGTTCCACTTGAAAATCCAATCACTATATAAAACACGCTATTGTTTGCTCTACAAACCAAAAAAGCCGGGTAACTTAATAAGCCCGGCTTTTTTCGATCAACTATATTATCCAGGTATGCGCTTTATCTTCGCACCCAGCTGCTGCAGTTTTTCCTCGATACACTCGTAACCACGGTCAATGTGGTAAATACGATCAACCGTGGTGTCGCCGTCGGCCACCAGCCCCGCAATCACAAGACTGGCAGAAGCACGAAGATCCGTTGCCATTACAGGGGCGCCCTTTAACTCTGAAACACCGGTCACAATGGCGGTATTGCCTTCCACGTCGATGGTGGCTCCCATGCGCTTCATTTCCTGAACATGCATGAAGCGGTTTTCAAACACGGTTTCGGTAATAGAACCGGTGCCTTCCGCAACGGCATTCAATGCCGTGAACTGGGCCTGAACATCAGTAGGCAATGCAGGATAAGGAGCTGTCTTCAAGTTGATCGCCTTCGGACGACGGCCTTCCATGTCCAGGGAGATCCAGTCATCCCCCCACTGCACATTGGAGCCGGCTTCCTGCAACTTAGTCAGTACAGAATCCAGGATTCTCGGTTCAGTATCCTTGACCTTGATACGCCCGCCAGTCGCAGCCGCAGCAATCAGGTAAGTACTGGTTTCAATCCGGTCTGGCAGCACGGAATAGACACAGCCGTGAAGACGATCAACACCCTGAATACGGATGGTATCAGTGCCATGGCCTTCAATTTTAGCGCCCATGCGCAACAGACACTCGGCCAGATCAACCACTTCCGGTTCACGGGCCGCGTTTTCAATCAGCGTTTCACCTTCTGCAAGCACGGCGGCCATCAGCAGGTTTTCAGTGCCGGTCACTGTGACCGTGTCCATGAAAATACGGGCACCTTTAAGACGTTTGGCCTTGGCGCGGATATACCCTTCCTCAACCTTGACCTCCGCCCCCATGGCCTCCAGACCACGGATATGCAGGTCAACCGGCCGGCTGCCGATGGCACACCCACCCGGCAGCGCCACTTCCGCTTCACCAAAACGACTCAGCAGCGGCCCCAACACAAGAATGGACGCACGCATGGTCTTGACCAGTTCATAAGGTGCGCTGAGATGCTTGATAGTGCTGGCATGCACTTCCACATTCATCTTTTCATCAATGAGCAGATCAATCCCCATGCAGCCAAACAGCTCGATCATGGTGGTGATGTCATTGAGGTGTGGCAGATTACAAACTGTCACCGGCTCATCGGCCAGCAGCGTGGCGGCCAGGATCGGCAGGGCGGAATTCTTGGCGCCGGAGATCCGGATCTCGCCATTGAGTTGCACACCACCAGTAATTATCAGCTTATCCATTGAAACCCCTGTTGAGAGGATAAGCATTATTTCCTGGAAACAATATCGCGTTCACCCTCCAGGAAATAACACAGGTAATACGGAACCATCATCAGCCCTGAGCAACCCGCAACAACACGGCATCACTCAGGGACTGAACGGCAAAAGAGTTACTGCTGGGCAGGCCATTCGTCACGGGTGAAGGTTCGCATGGTCACCGCGTGAATCGTGCCGTCAGCAATCAGGTCATTCAGGTGGGCATACACCATTTGCTGGCGTTTTACAGGCAAGGCGCCGCTAAACTGATCAGAAATCACTGTCAATTGGAAATCACAGCCCTCACCAGAAACGATGACCTCGGCGTCATCCAGTCGCTCTTCCAGTAGTGTCTTGATTTCAACAGCTTGCATGGCGCTCATCCCAACCCGGATACAAAACGAGCAATAATAATAAAAGAAACGGGCGGAACACCAGTGTTCCGCCCGTTTCTTACACGTTTTTTTCAGTTTTTCTTGAAATTCAGGCCATCGGCAAGAGACTATCCACGCCGCAGACTCCTGCCAGCGCCATTAATTCATCCGGGAATCCGGTAAATGTCAGGCCGATCTGTTTATTACCGGCATCCCGCATCCAAGAGAGCAGCAACGCCAGCGCCGCGCTGTCGGCACGGGTCACAGCAGACAAGTCAACTTCCCACAATGGTGAAACCTGGCTATCAATTAATGCCATACCGGCAACTTCCAGTTCAGCCGCCGTGTCGACATCAACAGCGCCCTTCAACGCTATCTTACCCGGTGCCGTCACCTCAACTGTATTCATCAGGCCCCCTGGGCGGCTTCCGCCTGATTCTTCATGATAGCCGACCAGTTAGCAATCACCTTACCCACATCCTTGTACTGCTGCATGGCAGAGGCGAACTGGTTGCGGAACTGCACCCCGATGTTGATCCCTTCAACGATGATGTTCCGCGCTTTCCACTGGCCGCCATCCTGAATCATGGAGTAAGACAAGCTGTATTCCTGGTTATCAGAGCTCACTTTCAAATTGACGGGAATCGAACGAATCTTCCGGTTACGGTAATCCGTCAACTGATCTTCAGCCACAGGATCAACGCGAGACAGCTTCAGGCGGGAAGGATCCAACGTCATTACCGCCTTACCATAAAACTCAATCAGGCTGTCACGGAATGTCTGAGTAAACGCCTGCAGCTGTTCAGGTGTCGCCCGGTGCGCATATTTACCCATCACACCACGGGCCACCTGGTCAAAGGCAATGACCGGATCCAGCACTTCTTCAACAGCCACGTAGTATTTTTGTGGCTCTTTCTCGAACACCGTCCGATTGTCACGTAACACCGTCAAAACCCGGTTGGTGGCCTCACTGGCCACGGCTTCCGGCTTCTGTTCAGCCGCCGCGACGGGCAGGGAAACTTGTGCAACAACCGCCAGCAGTGCCAGCATACGAGTCAGCTTCTGTGTCATTTTCATGGTTGGCAACCGTCGAGATCACACGTTAATTAAAGTCTATCGCCATTGGATTAAAACGCATCATCACTGGCCGTGTCGTCCTTGCCGACAGTACCCAGCATGAATTTACCAATCAGGTCCTCTAGCACAATCGCAGACTGGGTATCATCAAACAGCTCACCCGGGCGCAGGAACTCTGCCGCACCACCGATGCTAATACCGATGTACTTCTCCCCCAAAAGACCTGCCGTCTCGATAGCCGCCGTACTATCAATGGGAATATTGTCGACATCACTGTCGATAGCCATGGTGACCCGCGCCATATAGGTTTTCTTGTTCAGCTCGATACCCACCACACGACCAATCGTCACCCCGGCCATGGCCACCTTGGCCCGATGCGTTAGTGAACCGACATTATCGAATTCCGCATAGAGCTCATACGTCTGTGAGTTACCACTCAGTGACAGGCCGCTGACTTTCAGTGCCAGCAAGACAAGCGCAAACACGCCCGCCAGAATAAAGGCACCGACACCAATTTCTATCGTTCGCATCCGCATCACTTACAGGTCTCCAAACATTACGGCGGTCAATATAAAGTCCAGCCCCAGCACAGCCAGGGAGGCGTAGACCACCGTGCGGGTCGTTGCCCGACTGATACCTTCTGATGTCGGCACCGTGTCATAGCCCTGGAATACGGCAATCCAGGTCACAACCACACCAAACACCAGACTTTTTATCATTCCGTCAATCACATCATTGCGAAAATCAACCGCTTGCTGCATGTTGGCCCAGAATGAGCCTGCATCAATACCAAGCCAGTCAACCCCCACCATGGCGCCACCCAGAATACCCACCATGGAAAAGATGGCAGCCAGCAGCGGCATGCTGATAAAACCGGCCCAGAACCGCGGCGCGATGATCCGCTTGAGCGGATCAACACCAATCATCTCCATGCTTGACAACTGTTCCGTGGCTTTCATCAGCCCGATTTCCGCCGTCAATGCGGAACCCGCCCGGCCGGCAAACAGCAAGCCAGTCACCACCGGCCCCAGTTCACGCACCAAACTCAGCGCCACCAGCTGACCGACCGCCTGCTCTGAACCATAACGGACCAGGATGTTGTAACCCTGCAGCCCCAGCACCATACCGATGAAGAAGCCGGATACGATGATGATGACCAGTGACAGCACACCCACTGAATACAGCTGCTTGATCAGCAACGGGAACATGGAACCGTGACGGGAACGCCCCAGGATGGCATGAAACAGGATCATCCCGGCGCGGCCAATCGCCTGGATGCGCTCAAGACCAATACGTCCGAGTCTTACCAGATTATCGACAAGCCCTGTCATTATCCCTCCTCCAGCAATTCTGTGAGGTAATCCTCACCGGGATAATGGAACGGGACCGGACCATCCGGCAGGCCATTCATAAACTGCCGGATATCAGGGTCATTCGAATTTATCATTTCTTCCGGTGTGCCCTTGCCTATCACATGGCCATCGGCAAACAGATAGAGAAAATCTGCAATACTGGCGGTTTCCGTCAGATCATGCGATACGACGATTGTCGTCATATTGAGGGAATCATTGAGCATCCTGACCAGCTTGACCAGTACCCCCATGGCGATAGGATCCTGCCCGACGAAAGGCTCGTCGTACATCATCATGCCGGGATCCAGCGCAATGGCACGAGCCAGCGCCACACGACGTGCCATGCCACCGGAGAGCTCGCTGGGCATCAGCTGGGAGGCACCACGCAAGCCGACCGCCTGCAACTTCATCAGGACAATATCCCGAATCATACGATCTGACAGGTTGGTATGCACCCGAAGCGGAAAGGCGACGTTTTCAAAGACGCTCAGATCCGTGAACAGCGCGCCGCTCTGGAACAGCATCCCCATACGGCGACGCAGCTGGAACAGGCGCTCCCGATCCTGCGCAAACAGATCATGACCATCAACGCGGATCGTACCGGCATCAGGCTTCAGCTGGGCACCAATGAGACGCAGCAGCGTCGTTTTACCGGTGCCACTGGGCCCCATCACGGCGGTGACCTTACCCCGGGGAATATCCATATCCACGTTGTCGAAGATCACTCTTTCGCCACGCAGAAAGGTCAGCCCCCGGATTTCAACAAAATTGTCCGACAGTGCACTCATTGAGTAAAAGCACCTTCCATCCAGGAATCGGTTAACGCGAAACAATCCATACCGAACCGCAGGCGATACAGTCGCTCACGGTGATTCAGTACAACCAGGGATTCAGCCAGTAAGGCTACAAGATTACACAACAGTCAATGGCAACGTGCTATCAAGGCAATAGCACACTGACACCATTATCCTGCCGATAAAAGTGTAACACCGTTCACATTATGACATAAGCCTCACCGTGAACGATGCTGATTATCTGAATTTTCCAGTGGCCTACCTTACGCAACAAACCCTTAACAAAACCTGAACAAGTGGCAAGATTACGGTTTTTTCGTCACTTCCGAGTGCCAGGCAAGCACTTTACAGATACAATCCCCCGCTATAAGCAGACAGGTTTACGTAATCACCATGCTTCTCGCTACTGGCGCCATCCTGGCCGGATTTATCGCCCTGATGTGGAGCGCCGACAAATTTGTCAACGGCGCAGCCGCCACCGCCCGAAACTTTGGCATGTCGCCCATGCTGATCGGCCTGACGATTGTCTCCATCGGCACGTCTGCCCCTGAAATTCTGGTGTCTCTGATGGCCGCCATGTCTGGTTATGGCAGCCTCGCCGTTGGTAACGCAGTCGGTTCCAATATCGCCAACATTGGCCTAGTACTCGGTATTACAGCCATTGTTGCCCCTCTGCCTGTCAAAAGCGATGTTGTTCGCCGTGAAATCCCCCTGTTGATGATTGTTACCGTCCTGGCCGGCCTGCTGCTGATCGACAATCAACTGGGCCACCTGGACGGTATACTACTGGTCAGCGGGCTGGTTCTTACGCTTTACCTGATCTATCGCTGGCAACGCCAACCCGACAGCCAACTGCAAACCACCGCAGGTCAGGAAACCGAAGAGGAACTGCCGGAAATCAGCCAGGCAAAAGCCACTGTTCTGCTGATCGTTGGACTGCTTGTGATGGTAGCCAGCTCCCGCCTGCTGGTCTGGGGGGCGACGGAAATCGCCCGTGCACTGGGCATCAGTGAACTGGTCATCGGTCTGACCATTGTCGCCATTGGCACCAGCCTGCCGGAACTGGCCGCTTCTGTAGTCAGCGCCCTGAAAAAACACCATGACATTGCGCTGGGAAATATTGTAGGCTCCAACATTTTCAACCTGCTGGCCGTCATGGCGGTGCCCGGAATCGTCGCACCAGCTACTATTGATCCGGCCGCATTCCAGCGTGACGTGCCAGCCATGACGGCCATCACGGCACTGCTGTTGATCCTGGCACTGGCCGGTCGCAAACGCCAGAGAATCGGACGGGGCGCGGGCGTACTGCTGGCAGCCTGCTATCTAAGCTATACCGTGCTGCTGTATTTTCAGAGCTGATACGCTATGGACACGCACCCAGACATCACTGCGACCACTGAATCATTATCTGACCGAGCTGCAATGACCAATCCGGAAGCTTTTATCGCGTCAGGCCGACGCACTGTAGATCTTGAACGCAAGGCGGTTGATGCACTGCACAACCGTATCGACAACCATTTTGCCGATGCCTGTCAGCATATACTGGCCTGTACCGGCCGCGTCATTGTGGTGGGCATGGGTAAGTCTGGCCATATCGGTCGCAAAATTGCCGCCACCCTGGCCAGCACCGGCACTCCTTCTTTCTTTGTACATCCGGCAGAAGCCAGCCACGGCGATATGGGCATGATCACAGGCAATGACATCGTGCTGGCTCTATCCAACTCCGGCAACACCAGTGAAGTCGTCACCCTGATACCGCTACTGAAACGACTGGGCATCCCATTGATCAGCATGACAGGCAACAATGACTCCACGCTGGCACGCGCATCTGACGTCCACCTGGACGTCAGCGTCGAAAAGGAGGCCTGCCCCCTGGATCTGGCTCCTACCTCCAGTACTACTGCAACACTAGTGATGGGCGATGCTCTGGCAATCTCCCTGCTGGAAGCCCGTGGTTTCACTGCAGAAGACTTTGCCTTTTCGCATCCCGGCGGCAGCCTGGGACGACGGTTGCTGCTGAAAGTCTCGGACATCATGCACACCGGCGATCGCATCCCTATGGTCAGTGAAGGCACGCCTCTCGGCCAGGCGCTGCTGGAGATTACCGGCAAAGGCTTGGGTATCACCGCAATCTGCGATGACAAGCTGCAGGTCACCGGCGTATTCACTGATGGTGACCTGCGCCGAACACTGGACCAGAACATCGACCCACGTAACAGCGTGATTGATGATGTGATGACCCGCAATTGCAAAACCGTTCGGGACAATATCCTTGCAGCCGAAGCTCTGCATATCATGGATGAATACAAAATCAACGCCCTTATTTGCGTGAATGAAGGCAATCACGCGATTGGCGCCATCAATATGCATGACTTACTCAAGGCCGGAGTTGTCTGAATGAATGCCGCACTGCACGAAAAAGCACGCAACGTAAAGCTAGCCGTTTTTGATGTGGATGGTGTGCTGTCCGATGGCCGTCTTTATTTCACGTCTGACGGTAAAGAAATCAAGGCCTTCAATATACTGGACGGCCTGGGCATCAAGCTGCTGCAAAACAGCGGTATTGAAACTGCCATTATTACTGGTCGCAGCTCTCCACTGGTGGAAAAGCGCGCCCGTGATCTTGGGATTGCTCACCTGGTACAGGGTCGTGAAGACAAACTCACCGTGCTGACCGGCATACTGAAAGAGCTTGACCTGTCCTTTGAGCAGGTTGCTTACCTGGGCGACGACCTGCCGGATCTCGCTGCAATCCGCCGCGCCGGCCTGGGCATGGCGGTTGCCAATGCCCATGACTTCGTCAAACAGCATGCTGACGGCGTTACTCAACTGAAAGGAGGCCGGGGCGCTGCGCGGGAATTTTGCGAGCTGATCATGACGGCCCAAGGCACCTTGGAAGCTGCACAGGCGGCGTATCTCTGATCATCAGGGATACAATGCCTGTGGGTTAAGGACGTTATATGCCACTACGCCAGATTCTATTGATAGCCGCCATTGTCGTCTTCGCAGTCGGCATGGGCTACTGGGCTTACGAAACCGATCTCAAGGTGTCCCGCCAGCCAGCTGCAGCAACCACCGAGATCAAGGTACCGGATTTCTTTTCCTACAATGCGCATGTTCGCGAATTCGATGAGAAAGGACAGCTGAAATCAGACCTGACCGCTGACAGCATCAGCCACTTCCCTCACAATGAAATCACACTATTAGCCAGTCCGGACCTCTGGAGCTATAGCGAGAACGCCGCCCCCTGGCACACTGTGGCAGATACAGGGCGCATCCTGCCCGATGGCGAAACCGTAGAACTGAAAAAGAACGTTGTCATGACCCAGATGGAGGGTGATACCCAAAAACTGCGCATGGACACAGACTTTCTGACCATATACTCTGATCAGGATTTTGCCGATACCAACCGGCCGGTCACCATCATCAGTCCCAGCGGCGTGATGAAAGCCAACGGCATGAAAGCGTTTTATAAACGGGATTTTATCCAGTTGAAGTCCAGGGTCAGGGGCGTACATGAATCACGCTAAATTCACACTTACATTTATTGCCGCCATGACACTGTTCAGCGCGACATCTGCACTGGCATTGCCCAGCGACCGGGAAAAACCGATCCATATTTCTTCAGACTCTGCCGACATCGACGACAAAAATGGCATTTCCATCTACCGTGGCAATGTCATTATGACCCAAGGCACCACCAGGCTGACCGGGGACATTGTGACCATCTACTCTCAGGATCGACAGATTCAGAAAGTGGTCTCTGAAGGCAAGAAGAAAAAGGCCTACTTTGAAGAAGAGCAGGACAGCGAGAAAGGCCTCCTCAAAGCCTGGGGCAAAACCATTAAGTATTATCTTGATAATGAGAAGGTCGAGCTGATCAAGCAGGCTCGTCTTGAGCAAAAAGGCGACACCTTTACCGGTGACATGATCGAGTATGACAAGCAGGCCCAGGTCGTCAAGGCAAAGGCTGATGGCGCCAACGAGGGTAAGCGGGTCGAGATGGTGATCCAGCCTCGCCAGTAAGCCGATCCATTCCAGGGATGGCCGCCTCATAAAGCGGCCATCACCGTTCCAACGAGTTTCGATGTACAGCGGTTAAACGACAGCATGTCTCAGCTTAAAGCCTGCAACCTCAGAAAACAGTACGGTGGCCGCCAGGTCGTCAGGGATGTCTCTGTCAGTATTGAGAGTGGGCAGATTGTCGGACTGCTAGGCCCCAATGGCGCCGGCAAAACGACCTGTTTTTATATGATTGTCGGACTGGTACACGCCGATGGCGGCCAGATCCGGATTGACAACCAGGACATCACCCCCCTGCCCATGCACGGCCGCGCCCGCGCAGGCATCGGCTACCTGCCACAGGAAGCTTCTATTTTCCGTAAACTCAGCGTTGCGGATAACCTGATGGCTATCCTTGAAACCCGCAAGGATCTGACCAAGGCGCAACGTGTTGAGAAGCAGGAACAGCTGCTGGAAGAGTTCAACATTCAGCATATTCGCGATAGCGCAGGCATGAGCCTGTCCGGTGGAGAGCGGCGCCGAGTTGAAATTGCCCGTTCGCTGGCAACCGAGCCCTCTTTCATCCTGCTGGATGAACCCTTCGCTGGCGTTGACCCTATTTCGGTCAATGATATCAAGCAGATTATCCAGCATCTGAAAAATCGCGGCATCGGTGTCCTGATTACGGACCATAACGTACGTGAAACATTGGATATCTGCGAACACGCCTATATCGTCAGCGAAGGCCATATTATCGCCGAAGGCGACAGCCACACCATCATGGCCAACCAGAAGGTTCGCGACGTCTATCTCGGCGAACACTTCCGTATCTGACGCAAAATCTGATCCAGCCATGTACTATACCGTCGCGTAAGCGATAACTGTCGCAACAGACTGAATAGCCACAGGTGCAAACAGGCACCTGGCAAGCTCTCAGGGATGAGCAAGAACGACAACCGTGTATCAGATGTAGTACAACCAGGACCGGTAGAGTCATGAAGCAATCACTGGAACTCAAGATTGGCCAGCAACTGACCATGACCCCTCAACTGCAGCAGGCCATCCGGCTGTTGCAGCTGTCGACTCTGGATCTGCAACAGGAGATCCAGCAGGCCATTGAGAGCAACCCGCTGCTTGAGCAGGAAGAAGGTTCGCCTGAAAGCAACACCTCGGAAGAGTCCACGTCTCAGGAAAGCGATGCCGGCGACGAAACCGGCCTGACAGACTTTTCCGCCGGTGAAAAAACAGAAAAACCATCTGAAGAATCGGAATCCCAGGAAGAGTGGAGCGATCAGATTCCCTCTGACCTCCCTGTTGACAGTGGCTGGGATGACATCTACCAGTCCTCATCCAGCGGACAGGGCGAACGATCCGACGATGATTTCACCAGCCGCAGCAGCGCACCTGACTCCCTGCAGGATCACCTTGAGTGGCAGCTTAACCTGACCCCCATGAGCGACACTGATCGTCTGATCGGTATCGCCATCATTGACGCAATAAACGACGACGGATACTTAACATGCCCGCTGGAAGAGATTCTTGAGGGTATGGATCCGGCCCTGGAGCTGGAGCTGGAGCTTGATGAAATCGAAGTCATGCTGCATCGCATCCAGCAGTTTGATCCGGTCGGTGTTGCCTGCAGGGATTTGCGCGAATGCCTCCTTCTCCAGCTGAACAGCCCGGACTACCAGGATGAGCCAGCCCTTCAGGCTGCCCAAAAGGTCGTTGACCAGCACCTGGATCGCCTGGGGAGCCGTGATTACACCACTATCATGCGCAAGGCAAAGCTCAAAGAGCCCGAACTGAAAGATGCCATCGAGCTGATCCAGACCCTGAATCCCAAACCCGGCAGCAGCCTTGAATCCAGCGAGGCGGAGTATGTCATCCCCGATGTATTGGTCAGCAAGAAACAGGGGGAATGGGTCGTTGAACTGAACCCCGATGCCTCCCCACGCCTGCGTATTAATACCGGTTACTCATCACTGATCCGCCGGGCAGACAGCAGCAATGACAATACCTACCTGAAAAATCAGCTTCAGGAAGCCCGCTGGTTTATCAAGAGCCTGCAGAGTCGCAGTGAAACCCTGCTCAAGGTCGCCACCCGGATTGTCGATTACCAACGCGGGTTCTTTGACTATGGCGAAGAAGCCATGAAACCCCTGGTACTGCACGATATCGCCGAAAGCGTGGAGATGCATGAATCCACCATCTCCCGTGTCACCACTCAGAAATACATGCACACGCCCCGGGGCATTTTTGAGCTCAAATACTTTTTCTCCAGCCATGTCAGCACCGCCTCAGGGGGAGAGTGTTCCTCGACCGCTATCAGGGCCCTGATCAAAAAGCTGGTCTCCCAGGAGAATCCGAGAAAACCCCTGAGTGACAACAAAATTGCCACCATGCTGGCGGAACAAGGTATTCAGGTGGCGCGGCGAACCATCGCCAAATACCGGGAATCCATCCTGATTCCGCCATCCAATGAACGAAAACGGCTGGTGTAGTCTACGCTGTGGGTAATGATCGGAAACGGCACGTATGGGCATACGCGGATTCCGGTAAATAGGTCGCAAAAACCCAAGACGATCGCCCCTGAGCAATGGTACACTACAGCCGTCAGCCCGGTTCGGACGGAGTGCGAATCGGATGTGAGCGAACCTGTGATCAGGAGAGTAACGCATGCAAGTTAACATCAGCGGACATCATGTCGAAGTTACCGAGTCCCTCCGCGAGTATGTTACCAAAAAACTAAACAAGCTCGCTGAACACTGCGATAGCATAACCAATATCCAGGTTACGCTCAGCGTAGAAAAAGTCAGACAGCTTGCAGAAGCGACGCTCCACATACGCGGTGCGGATATCGCAGCGTCCGCCGAGCACGAGGATATGTATGCTGCCATTGACCTTATGGCCGACAAGCTTGATCGCCAGATCCTCAAGCACAAAGAGAAAAACATCGATCGTATGCAGGGAGCCGGCTCACACTGAGCACTCCTCGCAACTCCCAGCATTCCAATGAGTATTCGTAAGATTCTATTGCCCGAGCACGCCCTCTGCGGCGTGCAGGGTGGCAGCAAAAAGCGCACCCTTGAATATATCGCCAACCTGATCGGACAGCATGATCCCGTCATCGACGCCAAGGATCTGTTCAACTGTCTTGTCACCCGTGAAAAGCTGGGAAGTACTGGCTTGGGCAACGGTGTCGCGATACCTCACTGTCGGCTGGCATCCTGTAAAAAACCGGCCGCGGTTTTCCTGCAGCTGGCCGAACCCATTGACTTCGATGCCATTGATCGCCATCCGGTCGATCTTATCTTCGCACTGGTCGTGCCGGATAACAGCATCAATGAACACTTGGAGCTCCTCAAAAAGCTGGCCGAAAAATTCAGCAACCCGACGCTTTGCGCGTCCCTTCGCAAAGCTGAAAGCAGTGAAATGCTGTACCAGTTGATCACCTGCGAGGAATAATCTCCTCCCAAACGGCATTCATCCCCACAAACAATAAACCACTGTCGTTTGACCTCTTTCTCTTGTTTTCATTTTTACCTATGCTTGAACTGATCAGTGCTGTTGCCCTCCTCTGCGGCAGCGGCACTGTCGGCAGCAACAAATACGGAATGATTAACAATGTCCACTGTCCCCCGACTGATCGTCATCAGCGGTCGATCAGGTTCTGGTAAAAGTGCAGCACTTCATGCCCTGGAAGACCAGGGATTTTATTGCGTGGACAACCTGCCGGCCGACCTGCTGCCAGGCCTGCTTGACAGTCTGCGCAACAACCCCAGTGAACAGTCTCCGCAAATTGCGCTCAGTATTGACGCCCGCAACATTCCCGGCGCACTCAGTCACTTCGCCTCGGTTTATCATGAGCTTACTGAAAAACAGGGTGTTGAGTGTGACATCATCTTTCTTGATGCTGACGATACCACCTTGCTGAAGCGGTATAGCTCAACCCGCAGGCGTCACCCATTGAGTAATGCACAGTATTCACTGGAAGAAGCCATCAAGCGGGAAACGGACATACTGGAGCCAATCTCACTGCTGGCCGACCTGCGGATCGACACCAGCACCCTGTCACTGCATGACCTGCGCAGCACCATCCGTCAGCGCGTACTGGGCAAACAGGAACACGGTTTATCACTACAACTGCAATCCTTTGGTTTCAAGCATGGCATTCCCACCGATGCCGATTATGTCTTTGATGTGCGCTGCCTCCCCAACCCTTACTGGGACGAATCCCTGCGCACGTTTACCGGAAAAGATCAGCCGGTTATCGACTTTCTCAAAGGACACGCTGACGTAGAACGGATGATCAATGACATTTACGCCTTCATTGAACACTGGCTCCCGAACTTTGAAGCCGGCAATCGCAGTTACATGACCATTGCCATTGGCTGTACCGGTGGCCAGCACCGTTCAGTCTTTGTCAGTGAAGCACTCGCACAACGCTTCCAGCAAACCCACGACAACACCCAGGTTCGGCACAGAGAGATTCAGGAACAATGATCCGTGAGACCATTACGATAAAAAACAAACTGGGCCTGCACGCGAGGGCCGCCGCAAAATTTGTCACGACCAGCTCTGCCTTTGCCAGCCGCATTGACGTGGGACGGGATCAAAAAATGGTGGACGGTAAAAGCATCATGTCTGTCATGATGCTGGCCGCCAGCCAGGGCACCGAGCTGACTGTCGAGATCGAAGGCCATGATGAAGCCAGGGCGCTCCAGGCCATTCAAGCCCTGATTGATGATTTTTTCGGTGAGGGAGAATAATCTCCCGCCCCACCACCGAAAAGCGCTGGACATTTATCGCCCCCCACAGCATTCTCCGCTTGCCCCACAGTCAACCGACTGACTATTCTTCAAACATATAACCACTGTCTACTATATCCCTCGGTCAAGGACAGGCATGACACAGCAACACTCCCTGGCGCTCTCAGACAATCAGCTGGACATCCTCAATAAAGCCCTGGAGGAAGGCATATCCACGCAGGTCAAACAGATGCTGAACAGCCTCTCGCCTGCCGATGCCGCCCACCTGCTGGCCTCAGCACCGCCCCGCCAGCGCAGCCTGCTGTGGAAACTCATTGATGTTGAACACGAAGGCGATGTCCTCAACGAAATGAGTGACGATGTCAGACAGTTCTTTATTGACCGCATGAATGTGGCGGAACTGATCGAAATTCTGGACGGACAGGATATCGACGACATCGCCGACCTGCTGCAGCAACTACCCCAGACCATCACCCACCAGGTGCTGTCGTCAATGAGCCAGCAGGATCGCCAGCGGATTGAGGCGGTCCTGTCATGGCCTGAGGATACTGCCGGCGGCCTGATGAATACCGACACCAGCACCGTCAGGCCGGATATCACCATTGATGTGGCACTTCGCTACCTGCGCCGCCATGAGTCCCTGCCGGAACCCTTCGACGGGCTGCTGGTTGTCAGTCGGGACGACATACTAATAGGCACCCTGCCCACAACCCGCCTGCTGACTGAGGATGGCAACAAAACCATCAGCGAGGTCATGGAAACGGACTTCATCGCTATCCCCGTCGATATGCAGGACAGCCAGGTTGCTCAGCTCTTCGAACGGGAAGACCTTGTTTCCGCGCCGGTGATTGACGAAAACCATCGTCTGCTGGGACGTGTCACCGTTGATGACGTCGTTGACGTTATCCGGGAGGAAGCAGACCACTCTGTGATGAGCCGGGCCGGTCTCGACGAAGACGAAGACACCTTTGCACCGACATTCAAGACTGCCCGCCGTCGCGCGACCTGGCTGGGCATCAACCTGATGACCGCCTTTATTTCCGCCAGTGTCATTGGCCTGTTTCAGGATACGATCGACAAAGTCGTTGCCCTGGCGGTCCTGATGCCCATTGTCGCCAGCATGGGCGGCATCGCCGGCAGCCAGACACTGACCCTTATTATTCGCGCCATGGCACTGGGTCAGATAGGACGTTCCAATACCCGCTGGCTGGTCACACGGGAATTCATCGTCGGCCTGTCCAATGGTGTGATCTGGGCCAGTGTCGTTGCCACCGCCGCCATGCTGTGGTTTGACGACTCGGTCATTGCTCTTGTGATTGCGTTAGCCATGGTGATTAACCTGACTGTCGCCGTTGTGGTCGGTGCCATCCTGCCAATGATACTCAAGGCACTGAACATTGACCCGGCGCTGGCTGGCTCCGTGGTGTTAACCACTATCACCGATGTCACCGGTTTCATGTCTTTTCTGGGATTGGCCACGCTGTTCTATTCATAATGTTCAGCCATAAAAAAACACCGAATAACCGGTGTTTTTTTATGGGGTTATGACGCGTTATACCAATCGCCTTTTCTAACTACTGCATAAGTGCCCACTGGCGAGAGCATAAACTGAACAACCGTCCAGCCTCGCTACACAGTTTATTCCAGGCATTGCAGCAACAATCCACAATATCC
>MUIA01000307.1 GCA_002084115.1 Oceanospirillales bacterium LUC14_002_19_P2
AATGCGAACATGGGACGGAGTGATGGGGTTGCCGACATGTCTGATCCTTCAGAAGTTTTGATCTATACAAATCAATCGTCTTCTAAAGGCTATTTCTGTTGCAATCCCTCACTTTTCATCCGCAAACCTGTAAAAGCACCTTTTTTTATGGTGTTTTCACCTGATTGTTGGAAATTGAGAAACCGTCGTTTGAATGCTCTTTTCTGAATTCGATTTCTTCACCTGATATTTTCAAACGGTCTAACCAGTAACAAAACACGTTTTCAGCAGTGAACTATATTCGATCAACGCTTATTGGCGTGCATTGGGTGAGAGTGAGCCAGTGCAGGGGGCATCCTTAATGAAGCGTTGTCACAGGCCTGCAGCAATGACTTCAGTTTTGAGAGCAGGTGGAGGTGTCTGAATGAGTACCTGGCTGAATACGTTGTGTAAACGGATGAAGTACGACCGGGAGAGCTGGAAACGGTGGAGGATTGTTGTCGCCAATGGCATTCGTGCAGGCGGTATTCTGGGCTGTGTAATATTGGGGTTTATGAACAGTCAGTCTGCTCTTGCGTTAAGCATAGGTAGTGAAGCACCGGATTTTTACGCCAATAGTACGAATGGTGAAATCCATTTTCATGAAGAGCTGGAAGGGCGTTACAGTATTTTGTTTTCCCACCCTCAGGATTTTACCCCTGTCTGCACAACGGAAATTGGGGAACTGGCAAGACGCATCGGAGAGTTTCAGCGTCGAAAAACCAGCCTTTATATATTGAGCATTAATACGGTTGATGAACATAATCGCTGGGCAAAAGATATTAATCGATTCCTAAACCAAGACAGTGACAAGCCCCTGCCGTTTGCTCTACTGGGGAATAGCCCGGGCTTTGACAGTGTTATCGATATTGCACGCCGGTATAGCATGTTACCCGGTGGCCCGGGGGAAGACCGGGGACCGGATATCAAGAATGATGGCTATGGCAGCGCTAAAGATAATGCAACGGTTCGTACGGTTTTTATTATTGGTCCTGACAAGCATATCCGGTTGACGATGGCTTATCCCATGACGGTGGGGCGTAATGTTGATGAGATTCTTCGCACGTTGGATGCTATCCAGTTTGCTGATCGTACTGGTCTGGCAACACCGGTTAACTGGAAACCGGGTGAGTCCGGCATTGTCCCGCCAGGAATGACGGATGAAGAAGCCAGAGAAAAGTATGAGAACGTCATCAAGGTTAATGACTACCTGCGGTATGCATCGGATTTAAAACAGATGTCGGGAGGGTAGTTCTTATCATCAATCTACAATTCGGTTCATACTCTAGATTGATAATAGATGCTGGCTCAAAAGGATATTTTCCGGCATCTAGCAGATAAGGGTAACTCAGCATTGCTGAAAAAGGATTTTATTTTTATGGCAATCCACATCAGTCCTAACAGGAAAGTGGTTTCATTGACGTGGTGGAGTGCTGCTTCCTATGTCTGGAAGAACAATGGAAGAGTCATCAGGCTACTCAAAGCTGTTTATGCCTTTTTTACACATGTTTATATGACCCGGGATGCTATGGATGACTGGCTTGCCAAGCCAGGCAATGGCGAGTCAAAAATAGCGGAGGATTTCCATAAAGCATTGTATGAAAGAACCATTGCATCTTCTAAGGAAACGCAAACTGAAGAAGATAATCCTCCTGGAGAACCTGGAGAACCTGGAGAACCTGGAGAACCTGGAGAACCTGGAGAACCTGGAGAACCTGGAGAACCTGGAGAACCTGGAGAACCTGGAGAACCTGGAAGTGGTATAGGGACATCATCGACACAGTCAACCAGTCGCCGCTCTCGAACCCCAGGACACTAATCAGTGGGTAGTATTCGTTCTATCTTCCTGCCAAGTCGTTAATCTCATGCTTGTTCAAGCCAATGGGGCCCCCTGCTGGCAGGCGTATTTGTTGTGGATATCCAATACGAGTTGAATATTTTCAGGAATGCCGGCTTCACCATAAGCGGCCATAAAATGTGCACTGGCATAGTTGCTGGCAGTGATCTGGTAGGTGTGCAGCCAGAGGTCAAAGTCATGCCTTTGTTCGGGTTCAAGCCGCGGAAAGCGACTTTGTGGGCGATCCATGCCGATTCTCCATGGCTTGGGACTGAGGCGGGCCCGAAAGCTGGATTGAGCATGGCAGAGTCGGCGGTACAGGGGATCCACCTTGAGCGCCTTGAATATTGTTTTGACTTCCGGTGCATCCGGCGCCATTTCCCGGTTACTGATAATAAAACGAAGGCCTGCGCAGGTTTCGTAAACCAGGAAAACCAGGGAAGGATGGGCGTTGTGATAGGACTCAATCTTTTTTAGATAGTACTGCTTGTCCTTTAGAGGAATGCCTATGTATCGCAGCAGCCGTGCCATGGTGCCCGGCTTGTTGATATCAATGTCGCCAAAGACCACGCGATCCGTATTCAGGATAACCGCACCATAACTATTGCGGGAGAGGATCGCGACAACCTCGTCATCACGGTTCTTGATCTCAACCAGCTGTTCTTCGCGAATATAGTTGTCAGCGTATTCGTATTCGGTGAGGGTATGTTTCTGTTGAAGGATGCTGGCCAGCAGTTCCGCGCGTTCTGTCGCGTGGCGACGGGCTTCGGCATGGCTCTCATTGGAAGCCCCCCAACCGGTGACGGAAGCTGACTCGCCATCTCTACCGTGAAGGGTGACGGTGTCTTTTTGCCAGTACTTTGCAAAACGCATCACTATCCCTGCAGTGTTTTCTTTACGTCCAAAGAACAGCGTATAAGGTTGCCAGCGATTTTGACAGTTTTAGGCGTAACATTGGCTGGTTAAAAAACAGGCAGTTCTGTGAGGGGTAGGCAAAACACGGGGTCTCGACGGCCATCCCGAAAATAACCACATACTTCCCCACAGTTCATGTGCATGGAATATGTCGCTTGAAAAGGTTGAAGATAGGTTGTGGATAGGTTGTCAACGTTTTGTTGATAGACGATCTAAGCAAGGAATGTTGTTTTTTCTATTGGTTTTGAGATCCATTGTGTTGGGTTGTGGATGAAAGGAGCGCAGCACGGAAAAGCTCGTTGCAAGATTTATTCACAGAGTAATGTGGGCACTGAGGCAGATATTACGAATTTCCGAAGACATTGTGCTGCAGAAACAATGTAGAGGTAGTGGCTGGTTAAAAAATATACAGGTTAAAAAAAACTTTATTTATCATGATATTAAACATCTATTGCAAAGGTGTTCCCGACGATAGTCACATGCTTATAAACAGAAACTGTGAACAGTAGAGAAACCTTTCAGAGGTGCTTGAAAACTTGTGTATAAGCTGTAGGTAAGTTTTGGAAAGCCTCTGGATAGAGGTGCTTCTCAGGGACGGTGCAAGGAATGATGAACAGGCTGGTGAACCAAAACCGCCTGTTCATAAAAGTCAGTTGCTAACCTTTTGGATAACCCTCAGGGGGCCAAGCGGTCAATCTGCCAGTCGCCACTGTCCTGGAGGGTGTACTGAAAACGATCATGCAGGCGATTAGGTCGACCCTGCCAGAACTCAATGCTGGACGGAGCCACACGGTACCCACCCCAGAAGGAAGGCACCGGCACTTCGCCCTTGCTAAATTTGCGCTTCATCTCGTCCAGTTTCAGTTCCAGAATCTGTCGGTTGGTGATCACGGAACTTTGATTGGAACACCAGGCACCCAGCTGGCTGCCATGAGGGCGGCTGATGAAATATTTCAGTGTTTCCCCTTTGCTGATTTTCGCTGCCCGGCCCTTAATAATGACCTGCCGCTGAAGACCCAGCCAGAGAAACATCAGGGCAACATGGGGGTTTGCTTCGATTTCTTTGGCCTTGTTACTTTCATAATTGGTAAAGAAGACGAATCCACTGTGGTCAAAGTACTTCAGCAGGACCGTTCGCAGTGATGGTGCACCGGCCGCTGTCGCCGTGGCAATGCTCATAGCGTTAGGCTCAGGAATCTCTGCTTCCTGGGCCTGGTGGAACCAGTATTCGAACTGTTCAATCGGATTGGATTTGAGATCATCCCGGCTCAGTCCGCCGCGGGTGTATTCTTCACGTAATGCGCTGATATCCATTATAGGTCCTGTGACTGGCTGGTGGTCGCCGGGGTTTCCGGCTCAGGCAGTGTGGGCGATAGTGCAATAGTCGCTATCTTATAGCGTAACGAATTGGATACCTACCTCAGGGGACTACCTGTGACAACCTGGTTAAACGCGTTAACGATGACTCTACTGACGGCAGGGCTGTCTGGCTGTGCCGTGCTCAATGGGCGGGAGGAAAGCTGTAGCCATTGTCAGGGCATTTCTGCCCAGACTGGTGATGTCTCGGCCTGCGTAACGGTTCCTGCAGGTGAACCGGCATCGATTGGAACAATGGAAGTGACTATCCGGGAGGGCAAGGCGCAACAACTGTTGCAGCTCGAGCGTGATGGTACCCCGGAAAGTATCTGGTTGTTACCCGGCGCTGGGCATCAGCCTGTGTTGGTTGTGATGACCCGTTCCGCGGGCAGTGGCAGTTATCCAGTGTTGCAGCGACTGGAACCGGTCTATGGCGGCTACACCGAATCTGATATGGCAGCCTTAACCCATGAACAGATGCAGGGTTATATGGGGCATGACCGGTTCGAAGTATTTGATGGGCAGCTTTATCGCTACTTCCCCCGATATCGGGCGAGGGATACCAATGTGAACCCTACCGGCGGCGAAGCCTGTTACCG
This sequence comes from Oceanospirillales bacterium LUC14_002_19_P2, assembly GCA_002084115.1. Lineage (GTDB taxonomy): Bacteria > Pseudomonadota > Gammaproteobacteria > Pseudomonadales > Endozoicomonadaceae > Kistimonas. The sequence continues at coordinate 4,726 of MUIA01000307.1, forward strand.
GTATGATTTTAGCCGTGAGCACTGGTTTCAGTGTCCTCCCTATCCACAAAGCGGGGGATAATGAGGCGTATACAGATCACTGTTACCGCCAAGTGTACGTGTTACCCGAAGTGGTGGTGTGTGTAACATATTTGAGCGTTTAAGGTCGGCTCTACTGGAATGCCTTATTTCTATCTTATTGATTTATATATAAAATCTGTTATTGGCGCGCCCCCTGCTATATGTCTGGTACAACAAGAAGAAGCAAAAATAATAATAAGAAGAATATAAATAAAAAAATTGACCGCGCAAACAAAAAAAACAACCGCGGACAAGTTGATTACTTTGCAGGATGCTTTTTTGTGATGCTGCCAGAAGCAGGAGGCCGGTGAGTGCTTAGAAGGCTGTGTAAACAGTCCGGCAGGAACCGGAGCCAGGGAAGAAGAACAAGGTATTGTTCGCACATTCTATAAAGTAATCCATTTGTACGAGATGATTTCTGCCGGAGCCTTAAGGCTCCGTTTCTGTTTCACTTTCCTTTTTTACTCACTCAAGTTACGCAGTAACGAATAACCTTAGCTGCTCGAATGATGCCCGCAGAGCGGTCATGTAAATCTTCGCCCTGACCTGAAAATGATTGACCTTCAGTTTCAGGGAGAGGGTTTCCAACCTGAAAGCTGGGTAAATCGACAGAAAGACATGGTTGCTCTGAGTTTTGACCGTATGGGCTGGTGACTTTGCCATGGAGGCATTGGATTTCAGGGTCTTATGGAATACCTCAACTTTCCACCGTTTCTTGTAGAT
>MUIA01000381.1 GCA_002084115.1 Oceanospirillales bacterium LUC14_002_19_P2
TAGACAAACCGGTTGCGGTTGTTTTGCCAAAAGAGGACAGAAGATAGTCAGAGTACAGCTCAATCAGATCGTGTTTCATACCGGCAATAATGCCGTATTTTCAGTCTTGTGCGTAACTTGAGTCACTAAAATGAACGGATCAGGTTATCATCACCTCACAGGTCATTTTGGATCGGTGAATCTTGGGCATTTTATATCGGTGTTGACAAAAGTAAAGGAGGCTACTTATATACTCATATTATGTCAACATGAACCAAAGAAACAAGAGTCAAGCCTTGAGGCTGGATTAAGTCAACAAACCATCAAGCAACCCCCAAAGACATCTTAATCTCATCCATTTTATTTTTTACACCATCCTTATAAGCCTGATTAATCACATCTACTATCTGCCAGATTTCCTCATCATCAATACGTTCATCAACATCTAACACCGGATGACCTTCAGCATCTATCACTACAGCACGTCCTGGGCAACCAGACACGTGCCGCCAAATCACACACAACCCGCGGTCAATATAAGCATCCATGCTCGTTTCAACCATCCCTGTTTCATACTTACATTCTGAGAGTAGTCAATCTTTTAAGGGTTCGACTTTCAGGTGCCCGTTCAGTGTCTCCTCCCATCTCATTACGGCACGTTCTGCCACTTGCCCCCGTTCCTCATAATTTCCCGGATACAGTGTTCCTGGTCGTTCCAGGCAAACTGTCCCCAGTAGCGTTTTGTCAGCCGGTAGTTACCGGCCTGATACTTTTCCAGTGATGCGTCGATGCACTGGATAAAGGCGAACAGCTGCCCCTGGCTTTGCGCGACATGCAGCAGGCAGTCGGCGCTGTTATCGTCAAACACCAGATTGTTGCCATCATTAACGACGATCATTTTTTGTTCCTCTCCCTTAATGCACCAGGCTGACGCCATGGGCGTGGCCTTTTTCCATCAGGTCTATCAGCGCGCTGGTCCGGATGATCTGCTTCACCTGCTCCCAGTACTGCGCCGGGGTGTTCGGGCGCACCATGCGCAGGGTTTCCAGTTGCAGCTTCAGTTCCAGCAGGATGTTGTCGTTATTCATGTGATTTATACGGGCGGCTGGGCCGCCCGCCTCCTGTCAGTGGCTGGCGATCCGCAGGGTCACATCGGATTCCGTCAGGTTGATCTCGACCACCAGGCGTCCGGTGCCGCTGGACAGTTCCAGCCGCGCCGCATGGACGGCGGTGGTCAGGTCGATGATCCTGCGGCCCAGCATGGCGATCTGATCGTCAACGCCCTTGTTCGATAAATACAGTTGCAGAACGTCGTGCAGCATGCGTTCCTCCTGTTCTTCCGTCATGGTTTCACCAATTCGAATCTTTGCCCTGTCTTCACTAGCCGGTCTTTCTCTGCCAGCCGTTCAAACGCCTGATGAACTTCTGTTTCCGCCACGCGCTTGCCGGGCGGGTTGACGAAATCGCCAGCCAGTATCCGCGCCTCGATCTGTTCGACCGGGCACTGGTCATCCTCGTGCGACAGGGTTGCCACCGCTGTTTCGGAACTGCCGCAGAACTCATTTCCCACGGCTTGCACCCCGATCATGCATGGCTCCAGGCGGGAACCAGCCGTGACAGCAGCCGCTGGAGCGGCGCCCGCTGTCTGGTACAATGGATCTGGTACTCGCGCCGCCATTTTCGAATGCGCTGTTCTGATCTCAGGTAGCGTTGTTCCTGGAAATGGTTCATGGTTTTGGCTCCATGTTGTTGTGTGTGGGTATTCCAGCGCCTCGGGGTGGCCGCCCCGGGGCGTTGTCCTTTCCGGCTTACGGTGATTTCGTCAGCCAATGCTTGAAGGTCACGCATTCCGCCCTGCACTCCTTTCTCCTGTGACACCAGTCGCACGGGCAATGCCTGGTGGTGTTGATGCCGGGGATCTGCTCGGTCACGCCCCGCCGGTTGTTGTAACCCTGTTCCGCGTGCAGGGTGTCGCCCTCGCTGTTGTGTACCCTGACGGTCTCCATCAGAACTCCCTGATCTCGGCGATCACGCCCTTGCCATGGCAGCTCATGCAGGTGATTTCGATTTCCCCTTCGTCGTCCTCGTAATCCACGCCGCTGCCGTCGCAGTTGAAACAAGTGGTCTTCCAGCGGTTGTGGATGTGGAACCGTTTCCAGTCCTGCACCAGTGCTCGGAAGTGGTTGTCCCCATCGACCACCAGTTCCTGCGGTTCCCGCTGGTAAAGGGCGCGGCCGGTCATGACCTTCAGCGCGTGGGTCAGGTTGTCCATGTCCAGCACGCACAGGTCGGCCACGTTCAGCTGCCATTCCTCGCCGTTGTAGGCACTCAGCAGCACCTGGGCCGCCACACGGCTGCCGCCGCAGTGCTGTTTCGCCAGTGACAGCAGTTCGGCGACAGATTGCGCGTACTCCTGCACGGTGGGGGTCTGTTTGAAAACCATGGTTATTGCTCCTTTTATAAGCCGGCAGTTTCACGGTGACGCCGGTACACCTTTTCCCAGTCAGCAATCAGCGCGCGGACAGACTCCAGCGGCTGACCCTGCTGAACGGATTCGTCGTAAAGCTCCTGGAGTTCCTGCGCCATGGTCATGGCCAGACTCCCGATATCCATCAGCGCCATCAGCTGGCGGTGGTGGGTGTGTTCTGTACTGCTCATCGTTTTGATCCTGTCAGTGGTTTCAGGTGGCGCATCAGCCGCTGGCCCTGCTCGGTCAGCTGCAGGTTCACGCGACGCTTGTCGAACATGTCCCGGGGCGAATACACCAGCCCCATGCCGTGTTTCTCCCGGCCCCGCTTGCCCACGGCCAGCATGGCCACATGGAACTGGATGTGGTGCGGCCGTTCCCCCAGTTCCTGGGCAATGTCGCAAACGGACAGGCCGGGGCTCTCCGCGATCACCATCAGGATCTGCACCTTGGCCATGTCCAGCGACGGATAATGGCGCGCCAGGAATGCCACGGAATCAGCCATGGGCGCCTTCCCCCCGGTCGATGTGGTCACTGATCCGGGTCAGGATGTCCTGCTAAAAGTCACGGTCACGCCGGGATTCACCCAGGGACGCGCGCAACTGTGTCAGCCGTAACCGGCGGAGATTGGGTTCCAGCCGGGCGATCTGCAGGGCCAGTTCCCGGCGCATGCGGTCACAAATGTCATTCCGTAGCGCCTCGCTTTTCATGGCCTTCAGGAACGTCGCCTGCCGTGGGCGTGGCTGGTTCACCAGGTAACGGGCCAGGCTGTCCCGGCGGTCAGTCTCCAGCTGTTCGTGCTGGTCTCTGCTGATGTTGTATTGCATGTCCTTTCCCCTTCAGGCAGCCGTTGCGGGTGGGTGTATGTCGGAAAGACCGCACCGGCTGAACCGGCATTGAAAATTCCGCTGCAGGCCGCGTCCTGTCTGGCTTTCTCCGGTGCGTTCCAAAACCGCACCTGAACGAACCCAAAAACGCACCTCATTGTTTTTAAAAGAATTTTTATTTCTTATAAGTTCGTTTATTACCTTTTGATGGTTCATGAACTGGTTCGCTCTCGGTTCGCTTTTGGTGCGTTTTTCCTGACAGGCTGAAACCCTCGTCATAACTGGGCTCGTTACTGTTTTTCCGGTTGCGGTTCGCTCGGTTCGCTCTCTCCGACACCCCTTGCAAAGTTGTGATAGGTATTTCTTCTGGGCATAGTCAGCCCTGCCGGCGCTGATTCGGCTCATCTGTTCGGCTCCCGTTTGAATACCCAGCAGAACTTCGTTTTCCCTCTGCCCAGAATCTGACTTTTCACATTCCTGGCGCCGTCAAAGGGGTGTGATATGCAGCTAGGCAGCTGCTTTTTCAGTTCTTTATTAAGCAGCCGCTCCATCCGGTTGTTAGCCACGGCCACTTCAAATTCCTGCAAGTTGATGGCAATAAAATCCGGATTTGATGAATGGTTAAGGGTTTCCGTAACAACCCTTGATCCGTCGTAATCTTCAACATCCCGATAATTCAGGAATTCGAAGTATTCCCAGAATTGGGTCACCAGCTCAGAATCAGATTTAATGCGACGTTCTCTAGCCCCCGCCATATCCCAAACAACACGCTCCAACTGCTGACAGGTGTCATCGTTCATATAACCGGGAAACAGTTTCTGCAGGCACCAGACGCCAGCGGCTACTTTGGCGTGGTTCTCCACGATCCGGTCACGAATAGAGTGATCACGGTTATGCCACTCGTGAGAAATGTTTTGTAACTTGTCAGTAAACATTTCCAGAATGGCTTTTTCTTGGATCAGAGCCCGATGTAGCCAACCGCCCAGCTCATTGCCTTTAAGTCGCGCCATGCGCTTGGCTATTTCTCTAGTTCCTTTCCTGTGATGTACTTTTGTGGAATAGCAATGGACGATCCGTTCCATGACCGCATCATCATCAGAATGAACACTGTCGTTCTGTGCGATCAAAACGCCACCTTTAAATTGAGGCTCCCTGGTTTCATTGCCACCGGTGTAAGCTCCGGTGGTTCTGATGATTCCTCCGTTGTAAAAATCTTTCAGTTCATTAAAGTCGAATGACTTTTTCTTAAATCCATCTTTTTCCGAGCGGTCACCTTCAATTAATACAATTGGCAAATTACTGTAACGTTCAAAGTTCCTTGCCCGTCCTACCTGAGATCCTTTATTAGGATCAAGACCTTCGTAATCATCCATTCGCCCACAACAGCGCCACATAAATCGAAGCAGGGTTGATTTACCTGTTCCTGGTAATCCTGTCAGCTCCATGAATGGCCAATCTTGATAACGTGAACGTATCTGTTCAGCAAACAATGTCATTAACCACCAAGCCATGATGATTATGCCGTTGTCACCGAATGCCGCGTGGAAATCACTAATCCATTGCTCATCAAGGTGATCACAGTGTTCCATCCTGACAATGGAACTCGTGATTCCGGTCTTTACGCGATGTTTGCCTGCATCAATAAAGCTACTTTTATTCTTAGGGATGTATCTCCCATGGTAATAACCAAATTCAGGAAACACATAAACGCCGGTATCTTTGTCATACCCAACAAAACGACAGCGTATGATTTCTGGTGTTTTATGATCGAACCATTCTTCCTTTAGCTGCTTCAGCGCCTTGCTGTCACCGTCAAACGTTCCGCCGGATGTTGTGTTAAGCAGCGCCTTATTAAAGCTTCCAGCTGATTCTTAACAGCTGCCGGACAGGGCAATCTGGCGGCGTGCGTTGCCGTTGCGGAACTGAATGTCGAAATAGTAATCCTGCTCATCGGTCAGCGGATCTCGCTCGATGTACAGGAATTTCGGCAGGCAGTTGGATATCCGCTCGCCGGACAGGTTACTGACAAACTGCATCAGCGCGCCGTCCACATCGGCGGACGGGTCCGTCCACAGCGTGGTCAGGTTGTCGCTGTCGATGGCGTTTTTGACAGACTCCGACGCCTTGCTGTCTACCTTGTAGGCATACAGGGCACGGTTGAACGCCACCTGGATATACCCACGGCGGTTTTTAACCCATAACCAGAACGCCTTGACCTGGCTGTTCTCGGCAGTGGCGACACGGCCGCGCCAGAAACCTGTGTCCATGTATTTTCTGGTCAGTCGTCCCTGCTTCCATTCGTCCGCCCAGTCACGGTTCGATTCTGTCAGGCAGACCTGGAATACTTCGCCGTATTTCTTCAGCTGCCGAACATGGTCGGCCAGGTGGTTCAGACCCGCCAGGTCATTGTCATAGGCCAGTATCCAGACGATGTTCCGGTTCAGGTTTTTCTCCACCAGTTCCGTGGGGAAATTGCTGGAATCCATCGCGGCCGCTGTCTTGTAACAGGTGCCTTCCTTCTGGTTCATGTGCGTGAATGCCCAGGCGTTGAAAATCCCTTCCGTGATCACCACAGCGTCACCCTGGTGGATCTCCTGCCCGGGTGGTTCCCAGTGCCGGCCCTTCTTTTTTGTGCCTAATGGATAGTTGGTCTTGCGGTTGTATTTGCGGACGTGCTGATCGTCGATCAGCCGTTCCCAGTAGACGCCATCCCAAAGGTGGACACGCACGGTCGGCGCCACGGACAAATAGGCGCCCTGCTCATACCATCCGGCAATGATCCCCGGGTTGAATCCCCGGTCTTCCAGGTATTCCCGTGCGGTTCGGTTCGGGTCTTCCGGCGTGGCCGGGCAACGTTCGCTGTAGTTCTTGAACAGTTCCGGATAACGATCCGTGACCGCTTCGGTGTAGCCGCAGTTGTTTTCCCGGTTGCCGCGGATCAGGCGCGGCTTTTCCTGGTGTATCCACAGTGATTTTTTATTGCAGCTGGGGCAGTAGCCGTCCCGCAACATCCCGCCCTTCTGCTTGAAGCTGAAGTCGTTCAGCAGCTGCTCAACGATCAGCGCGTCCCTGTTTTTGGCCATCATCAGGCGCCCGCCTCCGTTTTCTTGCCTGCTTCCTTGATGGCGGCACGGGCGGCATCCCATATTTCATCATCCAGTTTCAGCTGCTCGTTGGTCTCCCGGATATGGGCATTGATCAACGACGAAGGCCAGCGCGACTGGTTGGCAATGGTAACGGACTCGGGGAATGCTCCGGTTTTGATCGCCTTGCGCAGGGTCTCCCGGGAAATTTTGAGCTTCTTAGCCACTTCATCCTGGGTAAGAAACTCATCATGACGGATGTCTACCAAGGCGTTTTTTGTCACTGATGCAAAAAAATCCCTGAAAAAGTCCTTTGTTGCCTTTTCTGTCATTGCGCAACCTTTCCGTATATGTCTAGAATCAACTCTGTAAAAGGAATTATGCTAAATTGTGCATGTTTGCCCATATTTAAGCAAATTTCTTTTAAGTGATTTTCGATGCATTATTTAGCATTGTAAATCATATCTGGGCATTTTAATTATTTTTGGGCAGGTGACTTACTCGATGTGGGATAAGGATTCGTTGGGATTTCGTGTTCGCTACCTTCAGGACAAGGTGGGCGGATCAAAGCAAATGGCTGAACTGTCAGGGGTGAGTCAGTCAACGCAGTCCCGCTTAATAAGAAATAAATTTGGAAACCCTGGTCTTGAACTTTTGAAGGCGATCGCCGACGCCGGCGGCTGTTCCGTGTCCTGGTTAATAGAAGGTGACGTGGAAGACGGTGACGATGTGGCAAAACCCAAAGGGTTTGTCATCGTTCCTTTTAAGTTCGGGGAAAACCGTGCGTCGGTGATGTTTGACCGGAAATACCTGGTCAATGTGCTGGGCGTGAATCCTGACAGCTGCTTGATGTACCAGGCCCGATCAGATGTGATGGCCCCGACGTTCAACACGGACGACCAGCTGCTGATCGACCAGAAATCCACAGACGGCAATGGCCTGTTCCTGATTCGCATTGATGGGCAGCTGTATGTTCAGCGGTTGCAGTATCTGCCTGGCGTTGGCGTGCAGGTGATTTCTGATAACCCGAACTACCAGAATTACCAGGTGGCGCCGGATCAGCTGGAAATCATCGGCCGGGTGGTATGGATCGGCGGCAAGTCCCGCCAGTAGCAGGGACAGGGAATGGCGCGTAAACGGTTTATCATCCGTGACGGTAATCACGTTGGGGAGTTCGCACCGAAAGGTGGCTGGCAGCCTGGGCGGCGTGGGGTTCGGCGCACATTGTGTTCGGTCGCCTCGCTGCTTCACCTGTCTGAAGATGAACAGCAGGTCAGGCTGTGGGACCTTTACCGGAAAACCATGCAGGATCTGGAGAATGAAAGGGAGGCGGAAAAAGAACAACGCGCAAAAAAAAAGCGGGAAACCAATAACTGGACCATTAAACAGGCCGTGAAAGAATGGCTGACGGATCTGGCCGGTGACTGTTCCGAAAAGACCCTTAACGCCTACCAAAAATCCGTCAGTTATTACCTGGAAGCCTGCGGCAATCATTTGGTCAGGGATTACGATTCCTCACACCACGCCAAATTCCTGAAACACCTGAAAACCGTACACAGTAACCGGAAGATCCCGGGAACAGACCGGTTTCAGACAATAGCCGGCAATACCCAAAACTATCACGCCCGGCAGTTCAGCATTTTCCTGCGCTGGTGTTACTTTGAAAAACGCATTCTGGAACACCGTCCCAAGCCACGCCTGCCGAGAAAAACCCAGACCGACATGGAAACCTATTCCATGAAAGAACTGGAAACCCTGCGTCTTCATATCCTGAAACGCCTGGAAGATGCCGAGGCCCGGGAACACGCCCGTGATATCTGCAATCTGAAAAACATGCTGCGCGCCTACATGATGGCCACCCAGTCCATCATGCGGCTGGGTGCGATATGGGCGCTGATGCTAGAGAACATTGACATAGATCGCCGGATTATTCGCATTCGTGACAATCCGGAACTGGGCTGGGTCAACAAGAAAAACAAGTGGCCGAACAAAGCCATTAATAATGTACTGCTTGAATTCCTGGAACAGGATCTGGCGGATCGGAACGAAAAGGAACGGTTCTACCTGGACAAAGGCAATGGAACCCCGTGGCGATTCGACACCAGAGACATATCCAGCATGGCCGGAAAGCTCTGTGAAGAATGCGGACTGCCGAAACTGAAACCCTTCCACTGGGGTATGCGCGCGACGATGATCACCAGCATGCTGAACAATGGCGTCGATCCGTTCGCTGTGCAACAACTGGCGGACCATGACAACATCAGCACCACCATGCTGTATATGAACAGCCGGACAGTGCAGCAGAAAAACGCCACTGATGCGCTGGCGCGGATATCGAAAAGTGTCACAGAAGTGTCACGGGATCAGCCGGAAACGTGACACCCTAGATATATCAAGGCATACAGCCGATTATACCGCCCGCCTCATAATCGGCAGGTCGAAGGTTCAAGTCCTTCTGGGCCCACCATTAACGCTTTTTCCATCTGTCTCTCCCTTCTGCATTTACTGCTTTTTATTTCCCGAAACTCTTTGTCTTGCTCGTCGCCCTTAGCTGGTGCAAAAAGAAATATGGTCTAGATTTCTAAAAAAGATTCTTAATATAAAAATGTTGGCCAGGGAGCTGCCACATCATGAATACATTTAATAAAACCGGACTGGCCGTAGCACTCTGTTCTCTCTTCTCTGTACCCAATGCCATCGCTGAAGATGACTTTCTGGATATGAGCCTTGAAGAGCTGGTATCTCTGGAAGTGACATCCGTATCGAAAAAATCACAGAGTATTATGGAATCCGCAGCGGCCGTTTATGCCATCACCCAGGAAGACATCCGTCGCAGTGGCGCCAAGACGATTCCAGACCTGCTACGAATGGTGTCAGGGCTGCAAGTCTCCAAAGTTAATGGTAATGCGTGGTCTGTAAGTTCGCGGGGCTTTAACAGTGTATTCTCCAACAAACTGCTCGTACTGATCGATGGTCGCACCGTTTATACCCCACTCTACTCCGGGGTAACCTGGGACATTCAGGATGTTCTGCTCGCGGATATTGACCGGATAGAAGTTATCCGTGGCCCTGGCGCCGCTCTTTGGGGTTCAAATGCGGTGAATGGTGTTATTAACATCATGACCCGCTCAGCAGAGGAAACGCAGGGGGCGTATGCGGAGGTTGGTGCCGGCAGCTACGAACAAGGCTTCGGCAGCTTCCGCTATGGTGGGCAGCTGGGAGAAAGCGCTTTCTACCGTGTGTATTACAAATACAACGACCGTGATCATCAAGAAACATTGAATTCTACGCTGGCACAGGAATACGCATCCATTGGGCTGGATGACTCCCCGGAAGCAGGGGATGGCTGGAACATGAATCGAACCGGATTCAGGATTGACTGGGACAAAACTGCTGATGACACCTTCACGCTGCAAGGGGATCTGTATAAGGGACATACCCGTGCAGCCGTCAAGACATTTGATCGCACCTTTCCAGGCACTGGCACCTTTGTATCCCCTTCCAACAGGCAGTTTGGTGGAAATGCCTTAGGACGTTGGACACACACAGTGTCGGACACCTCAGAAGCCGTTACACAAGTCTATTATGACCGGTACGAAAACAGCGATGCCAGGGCACCACGTCATCGTGATACCTGGGATGTTGATTTCCAGCACCGTTTCCTTGCAACCGAGAATCAGGAAATTACCTGGGGATTTGGATACCGCAAGGTCGACAATAAAGTCTACCAGAGTGACTTTGTGTATTTTGACCCACGCTCACGGACGACAGAACTCTACAGTGCATTCATTCAGGATGAAATCACCCTTGTACCTGATCGCTGGCGTATGACCCTGAGTTCCCGATTTGAGAACAATGAATTTACCGGCGATGAAATTCAACCCAACGCCCGCATCATCTTTACGCCGGATACACAACAATCATTCTGGGCAGCGATTTCAAAGTCAGTCAGAACACCATCCATTGTTGAAGGTGATTCAGAAGTGTATGGCTTTGAAGAGGTAGACTTATCAGTTTATAACCCTGGTTTAAGTAATGGTTTCGTCGTTTTCACTGGCAACCAAGAGCTTAAATCAGAAAAGCTCTTCTCCTATGAGCTGGGCTACCGTAATGTTCTGAGTCAGAACCTCAGCATTGACGTTACTGCATTTCTCAACCATTACAAGGATCTTGCTGCAACGTCTTTGGGTAGCACCTGCCCTGATTCACTGTCTCCCCTCGGCGGGCCTCTCTGCGCCACAACAGCTCCAAATACTCCGCCTCACTACCTTGTAGTGACTATCGACAATGTGATGGAAGGTGATGGCTACGGTTTCGAAGTAGCCGCTGACTGGCAGGTTAAGGATAACTGGAAGCTCAAGCTATCCTACGGTTTCCTCCAGATGGACATGCATGCAACGGATAACAATGCGGTAACGGCCGCTATAGAGCCCATATTCGAAACCGTAACCGCCGAGCACAACATGAGCCTGATGTAGCGCCATAACCTGGCCGACAACTGGGAGCTGGATCACTGGTTGCGTTATCAGGATAACGTATCCGGTGTCAGCATCCCGTCCTTTGTGACAGCCGATATCCGCGTCGCAAAACGTATGGGTGATTTTGAGTTCGCCATCGTCGGTCAGAAACTGCTGGATAGCCAGCACCCGGAATACCTTGATGGCTTCACCGGCATCGTATCCACCGAGGTTCCCCGGAGCATCTACGGACAGGTCAGCTGGCAGTACTAACTCGCCAGCCCAGAAGCGATTCAGGCCATGAAGCCCACTAGAAGCCCAGTTCAGGGGTTACGGCTCATTGCCCTGTTTCTCTGTATCCTCGCCGCCAACCTGGTCAGCACGCGCCCGGAGGCGGCGCCAGTGCAGGAGGACCAGGTCAAGGCTGCCATCCTCTATAAAATCACCCGCTTTATTCAGTGGCCCCGTACAGCCCGGACGGGAACACTGACCATTTGCATGCTGGGTAAAGATCCTCTGAATGACTACGTCTCCTCACTGAAAGGCCGTAAGAAAATGAGTCAAACAATTGACGTAAATATTCTGGCGACCTTCGATAGCAAGACCTCAGCCTGTAACCTGCTGTTTGTCAATGAGAGCGCGCAAACCCAACTTGAACATGTTCTAAACTCATTAGTAAGCACACCTGTCCTGACTGTCAGTGATATCAAGGACTTCGCTGAACAGGGCGGCATGGTGGAACTGGTCAGGGAAAGTAACAGGGTCAGTTTCACACTGAACCTGCCAGCGGCCAAAGCAGGCGGGTTTGTGATCAGTTCCCAGTTAATGAAAATCGCCCGATTTATTCGATAGCGAAAGAACAGGATGTTCACATTCGGCAGGGTTTCAATAGAGCGTAAACTTCGTTACGCCATGATGACAACAGCAGAGATCGGCCTGCTGATAACCCTGCTCGTCTACAGCATCAGTGATTACGTCAAATCACGAGATGCAATGACCGAACGAATTCAGAATCTGGTTGAAGTCATCAGCCGCAACAGTGCAATGTCTGTGCACGCCGGAGACGCCAATCTCTCTAAGCAACATATCGACACCCTGCATGGCATCAAATCGGTGGAAGAAGCCCACCTGATCGGTAGGGATGGGAAGATCCTGGCCAGCTTCTTCCGCGACGGCAACCCAAAAGCCCGCATCACCCCATCATTGTATAAAACCAAATCCATCGATATTCAGGATGAATGGATGGATGTGGCTGGTCCTATCTACTACGGCAATGACCTGATAGGCACCGTTGTCATTCGTGCTGATCTGGCGGTATTGAAGCAACAGATGACATTGAATCTACTCGCAGCCCTCATGATTGCGATCCTTGCCATCATCTTCTCATATCTAGCGGCGCATCGGCTGCAGAAAGTTATCTCAAAACCCATTGTTCGGCTGGCTGACACCATGAAACAGGTGTCCACCTGTCAGGTTTACGTCAGCACCCTGGAGAAACAGAGCGACGACGAAATCGGCCAGCTCTACGAACGATTCAACGAGATGCTCGAACAGATTCGAAAGCGGGATGAACAGTTAAGCGTACACCGGGAAGAACTGGAAAAAACCGTTGAACTCCGAACCACCGCACTGAATCTCGCCAATGAAAATCTGAAACACGCAATCAACGAAGCCACCGAAGCCAAGGAAGTCGCCCTCGAAGCCGCCAAGGCCAAAAGCGCTTTTCTGGCCAACATGAGCCACGAAATCCGCACACCGATGAATGGCGTGCTAGGCATGCTTGAACTCCTTAGGGATACTGAGCTGGATAACAGTCAGCTTGATTATCTGGAAACCGCCTACGGCTCAGCGGATGCGTTACTGGGTATCATCAACGATATTCTGGACTTCTCCAAGATTGAGGCCGGCAAACTGGAGCTGGAACAGATCGACACGCAGATTGGTGCCTTGGCAGAGGATGTATCTGCCCTGCTAGCCAGTAAAGCCCGGGAAAAGCGCATCGAGCTCGGCTGTTACACCGACGTTAAACTTCCCTCTACGCTGAAAGCCGATCCTGTTCGGCTTCGTCAGATACTGACTAACCTGCTGGGTAATGCCGTCAAATTTACGGAAAAGGGTGAAGTCGTTGTCAGGGTTCTACTGATCAGCAATGATGACAGCGTTGCCCGGGTACGGTTTGAGGTGCGGGATACCGGCATTGGTATCGCGCCGGATGTCATTCCCAAACTGTTCACACCGTTTACCCAGGCTGACGGCTCAACTACCCGCAAATTTGGCGGTACCGGCCTTGGCTTAACCATATCCCGACAGCTGGTTGAGCTGATGGGAGGACAACTTCAGATCACCAGTGAGTTAAACAAAGGCTCCTGCTTCTTCTTTGATGTTGATTTGCCGGTTTCAGAACAGCGGCACGATATAGATAGCCCAACCAATCAGGATCTCACCGGCACTTACGCACTGATTGTCGATGACAACAAAACCAACCGGGATATTCTCAAACACTACCTGACGGCCTGGGGTATCGATCATTCTGAAGCGGAAGACGGTGAACGTGCGCTCGACAAAATGCGCGACGCCATCGTCGCTGGACGACCCTTCGATATTATTTATCTGGATATGCAGATGCCGGGCATTGATGGCGTGACAGTGTCCAAAACCATTGAAGCAGACAGCCAGTTACGTACAACCCATCGCATCATGCTGACATCCACGGGACACATGTCAGAACAGGAACGCCGTGATGCCTTCCTTGCCGGTGCGCTCACCAAGCCTTACCGACAAGCCCAACTGCTTAAACTCACCCAACAAGTCATGGGTAACCAGAAAATCGATCAACCGGTTCAGAAACAAAACGCAGCCGAAGAGAGCATGGATATATTCAGTGAAAATACGTCGCTTCTGCTGGTTGAGGATAACATCGTTAACCAGAAGGTAGCGCTGGCCATGCTCAAGAAAGCAGGCCTGACGGCAGATGTCGCAGAAAATGGCCGACTTGCTGTCGAAGCCTGGGCAAGCAAACATTACGATTTGATTTTGATGGACTGCCAAATGCCGGAAATGAGTGGCTATGAAGCTACCGGATTGATTCGCCAGAAAGAGCAGGAACAGGGTAACCAGCAACATACTCCTATCGTGGCAATGACAGCCAATGCGATGGAAGGTGACCGGGAGAAATGCCTGGCGGCTGGCATGGATGATTACCTCAGCAAGCCCATCAAGGCAGATGTTTTGAAAGATATGCTGATCAAATGGCTGGAATCCCCGGAAGAAAAGGAGCAATCCGTTATGGTGCAGCAACATGCCGGTGACCAGGATGATAATCTGCATGAAAAGCCCTTGCTCAACCGGGAAACCCTTGAGCAACTGCGCATGGTGATGGAAGAAGAATTTGACCTGCTAATCAACAGTTATCTGGAAGACTCCCCCAAGCTGGTTGAGGATACTCTCAGCTCGGCAAGAAACATGGACATCAAAGTCTTTACCCGGGCATCCCACACGTTAAAATCCAGTAGTCAAAACTTGGGAGCGGATCGCCTTGGGGAACTGGCGAGCCAACTGGAAAAAAATGGTCGGGAGAAAAACCTGAGCGAAGTGCGCCCCTTGTTGAAAAAACTGGAAGCGGTCTTTCAAGCTACCTGCGAAGAACTCAAAAACTCCCTTAACGGCTGAGTCGTTTACCTTTAACCGGTTACATCAATCGCTAAATTGCAGGCACAAAAAACCCCGCATAAGCGAGGCAAGTAGGTCAGACGTTTCCTTGGTGCATTCCTGCTTAGTAACCCGCGCTTCCTTGCGGCTACGTCCGTGTATACCGTCTGACTAACCTTAACTATAGCTCAGGCTTATAAGCTGTAAAGAAATTGGAATTAGCGATAACAGCACCCTGAAGTAAGCGTTTTTTAGAGTATCATTCTTCCCCTTTCTTCCTGCTGCTGACTACTGATAGACTGAACGACGAAACCGTTCCAACCGTCAGGATGGTCAACCTATGAAAATAAAAATAATCGGGTTGATGTTGCTTCTTATCGCGTCTTCATCTCATGCAGAGAGCAACCTTAACGACAAAAACAGTATTTTCTGGCAAAGCCTTTACCCCAGTGGGGGTATAACACTGTTTTGCAATCAGATTTTTTCACGCAAGAGCAACCGCCTAACTGCAGGCTATATCTACTCGCTGAAAGCCGTGCGTGAAGAGCTGCAGTGCCGAACAAACACAGAATGCAAACGTGACAACGAGCTGTACCGTGCCGTTCTGACAGATCTGCACAACATCTACCCCATCATGACACGTGTAGAACTTAAACGTCGGGATACCGTTTTTGGCAATGTGCGTGGTGAAGCCAATCCACTATTGCCGAATTGTTCGCTACAAGAGGACTACCTCGTCCTTGAGCCTGCAGATGCGATTAAAGGCGACATAGCACGTGCACTGCTCTACATCCACGATCAATACAACCTACCTCTACAAGCACCACTGGAAACACTTATTGACTCAAGTTACGCACAAGACTGAAAATACGGCATTATTGCCGGTATGAAACACGATCTGATTGAGCTGTACTCTGACTACCTTCTGTCCTCTTTTGGCAAAACAACCGCAACCGGT
>MUIA01000040.1 GCA_002084115.1 Oceanospirillales bacterium LUC14_002_19_P2
GCTTCGTTAAGGATATTTATCTGGCTGACAGTTAATAACGAAATCGCATCAATGAAATTTTGAAAGAGCCTGAAATTCATAACAGTCATCCCCTGATAGCCGGATGGTTCAGGGAGTATAGGTTAACCAACCATCAGGGGTAACTTAGCCCACAAATCATGTACAAATTTGCCCGGGCGCTGGATCGCGTTGACGGGGATTTGATGAAATCAACCTATTGGGAAGATGCGATTGAAGAACACCAGGATCCCATTTTTCCTGAACTCTTTTTTTATAACGACAATGCCTGGCAATTTGTCGGCCCGGCAATGGAAGGCTTCAGGCAATTGAAAGCCACCCAGCACCGTATCAGTAACCCGTTAATTGAGGTGAATGGTGATACGGCTACCTCAGAATGCTACGTCTGGGCGTATCATCTCCATAATGAAAACGGCATCGACAAAGAAGGGATTCTGGGTGGTCGTCACCATTTCAGGTTTGAACGGCGCAATGACGAGTGGCGGATTAAACATCGCTCCACCGTGTTTGACTGGAATCAGAATCAAACGTCTACGGCCATCTGGAGCGATAAGTATGACGATAAATACCGTGGAAAACGCGACCACTTAGACGACAGCTACAACTATCTGAAAACGTGTTGATCGCATTGTTCAAATGCACATCCTGCGTGGATGTGTATTTGAATCGATTGATTGCTCTGACATCAAAAAATCAGGGGGTAAGCAGATGTTGTTCCAACCCTGCCCTAATATCCTCTGGAATGGTGATGGCTTTCTTCTGGTCATAATCAAAGTGAATCATGACGGCTTCACCTTTTGCGCAACAGGTGCCGTTTTGCCAGGCCTCATGGCCGATCGTCATTGAGCTATTACCCACTTTTAACAGACCGGTTCGTATCTCTACACCATCGCCATATTGAAGTTCGGCAAGGAAATCCACAGTTATTCTCGCGATGATTAACCGCCACTTGTGGATATCCAGATCAGGCGTAAACAACCGGAAGATCGGCTCCCGTGCTTTTTCAAACCAGACCGGAAGAACCGCATTATTGATATGACCTAGCGCATCGGTCTCACTGAAACGGGGCAACATGACTTCTGTAAACACAATCAATTCCTGTGCGGGTTAGATAGGCTCTGTTACAGCAGGGTTCTTCCGAGACAGCCTCTATACGGCTGTTTCATCCTGGGTTTCCCGATAATGGCCAGGCGAACACCCTGTCCATTTTCTGAAAGCCCGTCCGAAATTACTGGGATCGTTATAATCCAGCCGCTCTGCAATTTCTTCCACGGTCAGCCGGGTATTACGAAGAAAATAGAGTGCCAGCCGCTTTCTTTCCTGATTCACCAGGTTGCGATACGTCGTGTTATATTCCTGCAGCTGTCGCCGTAACGTTCTGGGCGACATTCCGAGATGATCAGCCGTCTGCTCGAGGCTGGGAATCACATTTTCCCGACTACGGATAAATGTCAGCACCTGCTGCAACAGGCCCGTTTCCAACTTCAGACTATTCAGCATTTTGCGACACTGACGCTCAGCCGAGACCATGGTGATAGCATCCGCCGTCGGTAACGGTACGGACAGATATTGAGCAGGAAAACGGAACTGATTGGCTGGGCAACCGTAATTCAGCACAGCGCCATCAAAATCAATGGAAGCATGGTGGCGGGGACATTCGCAGGCCAACTGAATCTCCAGAACCGTCTGCGAGCCTCCGTACAAAAACCGTCTGATCACCTGATAACTGGCAATAAAAGCATCCAGGTAGAAAACCCGGTTAACACCCAGTTCAACGACTTCATCAAACTGCAGGATCGCCGTATCACCATCCTGATACAGTCGTACGGCAAGGAGCGGGTAACGGGTCGCAAGATACCGCTCAGACACCCGGATGGATTCTTCCATACTCCGGCTGCTCATGGCGGCAGTTGCCAAGGCGCCATGGCTGGGCAGATTCAACTGCATGCCCAGCTGCCAGCCCAGCGAGGCATCGCCGGTTTGCCTGAGAATAATACTGACCAGGCGATCACAACGGTTAAAATCGATATGACCATCATCAGCATCCAGCTCTATTCGCCGGATACCTGCAGCATTCAGAACGGACTGTTCATCAACTCCCTGCCGCCCTGCCAGTGACAACAGATGTCGAACATACGTGGTCGGAATAGCAATTGTGGTTCTTTTATTTTTCATGCCGTCGCCATGTGCTGACTGCCTGCCCGCGACCGATACAGCGCCATCGGACCCCCCAGCCCTTTTCCGGCCCCAAATGACTATGGGTTCTGCCGGTTCCGCTCTGTATTTTGCCTGACAGAATACACAGTATTGAGTAACAGACAAAAAAGATAATAACAGTCATCGGACCATGAACACACCTCACGCCGCCTCCAGATGCCCAAGACCGTCAAATGTCGACGTCAAACCCCGTCGCATGCGATTCGGACTCGATAACCTGAAACGATACTGGCACAGCAATGATGCCTTCCGGAGCCATTTTTTCAATGGGCTCTCCACCCTGTTTCCTCAAGGTGAACGTTTCTTTAGAGGCTGTTGCAAAAGCCCAATTCAGTGGCATAGGCGATGACCTTATTCTGCAATAGCACCTTATGAGGCTGTTGCAAAAGCCCAATTCAGTGGCATAGGCGATGACCTTATTCTGCAATA
>MUIA01000309.1 GCA_002084115.1 Oceanospirillales bacterium LUC14_002_19_P2
GAAACCCTCTCCCTGAAACTGAAGGTCAATCATTTTCAGCTCAGGGCGAAGATTTACATGACCGCTCTGCGGGCATCATTCGAGCAGCTAAGGTTATTCGTTACTGCGTAACTTGAGTTACCATATTTGATGTTTTCAGGGGTATGGTTTCGGTAAAAAGCCTTTTTCTTATAAGGATATTTCAGGTTTTTATAAGCGTTTTGTCGTTTAATGTGTGTAAAATGCCATCGAAAAGGACAGGATCTGACAGGGAATCGGTCGTTCAGAGAGAATAAGATGGGGGTGCGACAGTGGATTATCTGCCGCTGTATCTGGATGTCAGGGATACCGTATGACTGGTGGTTGGTGGTGATGCTGTAGCGCTTCGCAAGATTCGGTTACTGCTTTCAGCAGGTGCGCGTATTCGCTTGGTGGCGCCGGATATTCTTGAAGAGCTGGCGGGTATGCTGGATCACCAGCGACATGAAATCATTCAACGTCCTTTTCTGGATGAAGACCTGAGTGGTGTTAGGCTGGTCATTGCCGCAACAGACAGCGATGTGGTGAATGGCGCTGTAGCGGAGGCCGCTAAAGCCTGCGGTTTGACCGTGAATGTGGTGGATGGGGCAGAGCAGGGCAATGCCATTATGCCAGCCATCATAGACCGCTCCCCTCTAATTGTTTCCGTATCCAGTGCAGGTAAGGCGCCAGTGCTGGCCAGGTTGTTGCGTACCCGTCTGGAAAGTTTGCTTCCCGATGGTTATGGGCGCTTGGCGGAGTTGGCTGGCAGCTTCCGGACGCAGGTCAAAGCCCGATTTTCCAGCCTGAATGACCGTCGATATTTCTGGGAGAAAGTGCTGGGCGGGCCTGCTGCAGAGCAGGCGTTGGCTGGCAATATGGAGCATGCACGGCAAATGATTGGCCAGGCGCTGGAAGCGCAGGAAGAGCAAAATGTCGGCGAAGTCTACCTTGTCGGTGGCGGGCCAGGCGATCCTGATTTGTTGACCTTTCGAGCTTTGCGTCTGATGCAACAGGCGGATGTCGTGTTACATGACCGGCTGGTATCAGAAGACGTACTGGCGCTGTGTCGTCGTGATGCTGATTATATTTATGTGGGTAAACGGCGGGACCAGCACACGTTACCTCAGGGAGATATCAATACACTGCTCGTGAAGTTGGCGAAAGAAGGCAAGCGTGTTTTGCGCCTCAAAGGTGGTGATCCGTTTATCTTTGGCCGTGGCGGGGAAGAAATAGATACTCTTGCCGAAGAAGGCATTCCTTTTCAGGTAGTACCGGGTATTACGGCCGCGTCCGGTTGTGCGAGTTATGCGGGTATTCCTCTGACTCACCGTGACTATGCGCAGTCTGTACGTTTTGTGACCGGTCACCTCAAAGACGGTGGTTACGACCTTAACTGGTCTGAGATGGTGCGGAAAGATCAGACACTAGTCTTTTATATGGGCTTGATGGGGCTTCCCAGAATCTGTCAGGAATTGATTGATCATGGCCGTAGCCCGGAAACGCAGGTTGCGCTGATACAGCAGGGTACGACACGCGATCAACGTGTTTATACCGGTACTCTGGACTCAATCGTCAGTGATATTGCAAAGATAAAAATCAAGCCGCCTACACTGATTATTGTGGGTGAAGTGGTTCAGTTACATGAACGATTGAAATGGTTTGGTTTGGAGTAAGAGAACGCTTAATAAGCAAAAGGGCCCATTAGAGGCCCTTTTTAGTATGGGTTCAGGCAGCCAATGGCTGGTTGTCTTCGATGGTAGTAAAGATCATTTTGGCCAGTTCATGCTCGCAACCAAAGGCATTCCAGTTGACGGTCAGCATGGGGGTCTGCATTTCCCGACAGATCTGGGGCAGGCAGGCTTCGTGGAAACGGTGCAGATCTTCCAGGTAAGCCAGCGGTGTGCCTGATTCAGCTGAACGTGCACGCTCCAGCAGGCGGTCGTGGGCAACGGCCGGATCCGTCTGGAGGTATACAACAGCGCTGATTCGGGGGTAGTGCTCCAGACGGCGCTTGATGTCGTAGTAATAATCCATGTACATGGCGTCAGGCTGTTCCATGGAGAGGAAGTTGGCCTAGGAAAAAATCAGGTCTGAGTAGAGCGAGCGCTCGATCAGGTAATTTTTTCCGCGATCCAATCCTTCTACCAGTGTTGCACGACGCTCGGTGATGTACTTCTGGAAACGAATACGGCGGTTGGCATCGTGAGGATGCTTGGTGAAATCTTCCAGTAGTTCAGTGAAGCGTGGGTCGTCAACCGGTTCCTTCAGTGCTTCCCAGCCCATGGCCTCGGCGAGACGCGGCAGCAGTGTCGATTTACCGGCGGCGATGTTAGCTTCTACAGCAACAAAATGGTTGGTCTGGCAATCGGTCATGGTTAACAGGCTTCCAGAAAACAGTGGGTGCAAACGGGAAAGTACTCTTCATCATGGCCGACGATGATGGTTCGGCCATTACTTTCACCGGTAAACTGGGTGAATTGGGCCGGTTTGCCGCAGTGACAGTTGGCAAACAGGGGTTCCAGTTTCTGTGAGAACTTCGTGATGGTTTCCGAAGCTTCAAAAATATTGCCCAGGTAATCCGTCATCAGGCCGTAGAAACGTACCTGAAGTGCGGTGTTCAGGCTGAGACGGATTAACTGCTTGACGGTTTCGGCAGGCAGAAATTGGGCTTCATCGACCAGCAGAACCTCGGTGCCCGACTCATTCATTATTGACAGCAATTGATCCGTAGACGCAAACACTTTGCATTGCAGTTCGCTGCCATTGCGGCTTTTTACGTAGCCGTCCGGTGACCGGGTATCAATGGACGGGCGGACGACTGTGACCTTGTAGTGCTCAGACAGCGCGTAAAAGTCACCAATCAGTCGTGCAGTCTTGCCGGACTTCATGGGGCCGTAAATAAAGGAAATGGGTGTCATCGTGTCTCTGCTTGTCCTCCGGCGGTACGCGATTGCACCAGTAGTTGGGCATGTAATGCTGTCATCCTGACAGGGGTCGATTGAAGACCGTGTCACCGCAATGGGGCGGTTCTATGCCAAAGCGGCGCATCTTAGGGGCCATGGCCATCAGCGACAATAAGTATTTTGAACGGTTGTTATGCTCAATGGCGATGGTGTTATTCGCCGAAACGGATGTACAACCATTCGGTAACAACGGGAGAAGTTCGAGGCATCTGAAATCAATTTGCTGGAAATCTGCCCTTGAAATCAGTTCGGATGCCCTTATCTAGGTTTTCAGTATTCGTTTGTCATGCTGAATTCAAGAGGATAAAGCACCCTATGACCGTTGAAGCCAGTAAGGAGACCCTGGGGTTCCAGACAGAAGTCAAGCAGCTGCTGCAGTTGATGATTCACTCTCTGTACTCCCACCCGGAAGTCTTTCTGCGTGAACTGATTTCCAATGCCAGCGATGCGGCTGACAAATTGCGTTTTGCCGCATTACATGACAGCAGTCTGCTGGAGTCTGATCCAAACCTGGATATCCGGGTCAGCTTTGATAAGGAGGCAAAAACCGTCACCATCACTGACAATGGTGTTGGTATGAATCGTCAGGAAGTCATTGATAATCTGGGTACTATTGCTAAGTCCGGTACCGGTGAATTCCTGAAGCAGATGACAGGCGACCAGAAAAAAGACGCCCAGCTGATCGGTCAGTTTGGTGTCGGGTTCTACTCTGCTTTCATTGTGGCGGACAAAGTCACGGTAGAAACCCGTAAGGCCGGTGAGCAGGAGGGTGTTCGCTGGATATCTGAAGGTACCGGTGAGTTTACCGTTGAGTCTATTGATCGCGAGCAGCGCGGCACCACCATTATCCTGCACCTCAAGTCAGAGCAGCAGGATTTTGCCGATGGCTGGCGTCTGCGCTCCATTATTCGCAAGTATTCTGACCATATTTCCCTGCCTGTCCTGATGCTCAAGGAGCAGCCAGAACCGGAAGAGGGTGAAGAAAAGACTGAGATCGCGCCAGAGTGGGAAACGGTTAATACTGCGAAAGCGCTCTGGTGCCGGAGTCGCAGTGAGATCAGCGATGAAGAGTACAAAGAATTCTACAAGCATATCAGTCACGATTTTGCTGATCCGCTGAAGTGGAGCCATAACAGGGTCGAGGGTAAGCTGGAATACACCAGTCTTCTCTATGTGCCATCAAAAGCGCCGTTCGACCTGTATAACCGTGACATGCAGCAGGGCCTGAAGCTCTATGTGCAACGCGTGTTCATCATGGATGAAGCTGAGCAGTTCCTGCCCATGTATTTGCGTTTCATCAAGGGCGTGGTTGACTCCAATGATCTGTCACTAAATGTCTCCCGTGAAATCCTGCAGAAAGACCCGCAGGTGGAGAGCATGAAGACCGCCCTGACCAAGCGGGTGCTGGATATGCTGTCTAAACTGGCGAAAAGCGACGCAGAAACCTATCAGGCATTCTGGAATGAATTTGGTCAGGTGCTGAAGGAAGGTCCGGCCGAAGACTTTGCCAACCGTGAGAAAATCGCGGCTCTGTTGCGCTTTGCGTCCACGCATACTGCTACATCTGCACAGACGGTTTCTCTGGCCGATTACATCGGTCGAATGAAAGAAGGTCAGGAGAAAATCTACTTCATTACAGCGGAAAGCTACAATGCGGCGGCCAATAGCCCTCATCTGGAAGTCTTCCGCAAGAAGGGAATTGAAGTCCTGTTGCTGACTGATCGTGTCGATGAGTGGCTGATGTCTCATATGCACGAATTCGACGGTAAGTCGTTCGTGGATGTTGGTCGCGGTGACCTGGACCTTGGTAGCCTGGATGATGAAGCCGATCAGAAAGCCAAGGAAGAGGCAGCCAAAGAACACGAAGATCTGGTTGCACGTATTAAGAACATTCTGGGTGACAGTGTGGAAGAGGTTCGGGTGACGAACCGCCTGACTGATTCACCGACCTGCCTGGTAGTTGGCCAGTTTGATATGGGGGCTCAGATGAAGAGCATTCTCCAGGCAGCGGGTCAGGATGTACCGGAAAGCAAGCCGATCATGGAAATTAATGCTGATCATGCATTGATTACCCGGCTGGATAATGAGCCTGATGAAGACCGGTTTGGTGATCTGGTACATATTATTTTTGATCAAGCCAACCTGGCTGCGGGTGGCAAACTGGATGACCCTGCGGCCTACGTCAAACGTCTCAATCAGTTCTTGGTGGAAGTGGCAGGCTAATTAGCTTCTATTTGCACCATATAATGATGCCGGAAAGCGTACGTTTTCCGGCATTTTTTATACTTCATGTTTCTGTTACGAAGAAGTATTTGTAATACCAATCGCCTTTTCTAACTACTGCATAAGTGCCCACTGGCGAGAGCATAAACTGAACAACCGTCCAGCCTCGCTACACAGTTTATTCCAGGTGCAAATTCTGGTTAACTTGAACACCGATTCTGGTTTGCTTGAACACCCCCGACACCTTACGTATTGGCGAACCTGATTTTTAGACCAGGTGTTCATTTGCTTCCAGTTTTCCCATTT
>MUIA01000039.1 GCA_002084115.1 Oceanospirillales bacterium LUC14_002_19_P2
GAGGTGATCTGCATTGCCATGAAAAAGAGGTAGAGAATATATTGAGAGCAGCATAAGGTGCTATTGCAGAATAAGGTCATCGCCTATGCCACTGAATTGGGCTTTTGCAACAGCCTCCAAAGGTGAAATCTTTGCACTGCTGGGTGGTTCCGGCTCAGGGAAATCCACCTTATTGCGTATGCTGGCCGGTTTTGAAAAGCCCACGTCCAGACAAATCATTCTGGAAGATCAGGACATCACCATCCTGCCCCCCTACGAACGCCCGATCAATATGATGTTTCAGTCGTATGCACTTTTCCCCCATATGAGCGTGGAGAAGAACATTGCCTTCGGCCTGAAGCAGGACGGTTTACCCAAGGCGGAAATCGCAGACCGTGTCGCCGAAATGCTCCGCTTGGTTCACATGAGCCAATATGCACGACGCAAGCCACATCAACTGTCCGGCGGCCAACGCCAGCGCGTTGCCCTCGCACGCAGCCTCGCGAAGCGTCCCAAGATGCTGTTACTGGACGAACCCATGGGCGCACTGGATAAGAAACTGCGTACCGAAATGCAGCTGGAAGTGGTCGACATTCTGGAAAATGTCGGCGTGACCTGCATGCTGGTCACCCATGATCAGGAAGAAGCCATGACCATAACGAACCGTATCGGGATTATGGACAGCGGCTGGATCGTACAGACCGGCGCCCCGAAAGATATCTATGAAACACCCAACAGCCGAATGACCGCCGAATTCATCGGTTCTGTGAATATGTTTGAAGGTCAGATTGTTGAGGATGAAGCGGATCATGTTGTCATCCAGTCCCATTTGCTGGATAAACCGGTCTTCGTGAACCACGGCATTACTTCGGCGGCTGAAGACCCGAATGTCTGGGTCGCGATCCGTCCAGAAAAAACCACTATATCCACAGACAAACCGAGTCGTGACCATAACTGGTCATCCGGCGTCGTTTATGACATCGCCTACCTGGGCGGCCACTCAGTGTATTACATCAAGCTGCCTTCCGGGAAAGTGGTTCAATCCACCCATGTGAATACTCATCGCCATTCCGAGCAGCCCACTTGGGACGACCCGGTATTTATCAGCTGGGAACCGGCCAGTGCCGTGGTTCTGAATTCCTAGGGAGGTGCTCATGAAAGCGATGCAAGCGCTTGCCGCGCCCCTACAGGGCGCCTTCGGCCGACGGCTGGTGATCAGTATTCCCTATTTCTGGTTATTACTGTTCTTTCTAGTGCCGTTTGCCATTGTCCTGAAAATCAGTTTTGCGTCAGCCCAGATTGCGATCCCGCCTTATTCGGACATTGTCGACTACGCCGATGAGACTCTGACGTTTGTCCTGAATATTGGCAACTACCTGTTACTGCTGGATGACGAACTCTATGTCGCCGCGTACCTGGACTCCATAATCATCGCGTTTAATTCCACGGTACTCTGTCTGCTGATTGGTTACCCCATGGCCTATGCGATGGCGCGGGCACCCCAGCATATGCAGGCGACGTTGCTGCTCTTGATCCTGCTGCCTTCCTGGACCTCATTTCTGATCCGGATCTATGCCTGGATTGGCCTGCTCAAAAATAATGGTTTGATCAACAATGCACTCATGAGCCTGGGTTTGATCAATGACCCTCTGCCCATGCTAAACACGAACTTTGCCGTTTATATCGGTATCGTGTACGCCTATCTGCCTTTCATGATCTTGCCGCTGTACGCAAACCTGATCAAACATGATCCCTCACTACTGGAAGCCGCCACCGATCTGGGCGCCAAGCCCTGGAAGGCGTTTCTCAAAGTGACTTTACCGCTATCAAAAGCCGGCATTATTGCGGGTTCCATGCTGGTCTTTATTCCTGCGGTCGGTGATTTTGTGATTCCTGAGTTACTCGGTGGCCCGGATACGCTGATGATTGGCCGTGTCCTGTGGCAGGAATTCTTCAACAACCGCGACTGGCCTGTGGCCGCAGCCCTTGCCATGGTCATGCTGGCACTGCTGCTGATACCGATCGCGTTGTTCAATCATTATCAGTCCCGGGAGTTGGAGGCTGAACATGAGAAATAATAAAAAACTGTCGTTCACATCCCTGATGTTCATTGCCGGCCTGATGTTTCTCTATGTGCCGATGATCATTCTGGTGATCTACTCCTTCAATGAATCCCGCCTGGTGACGGTATGGGCCGGGTTCTCCACCAAGTGGTATGGTGTGCTGCTGGAAAATGACCAGATACTCGGCGCCATCTGGATGAGTCTGAAGGTCGCCTTTTACACGTCGTGCATGGCGGTTGTGTTGGGGACTATGGCAGCCTTTGTCATGCTGCGGTACCGCCGTTTCCCTGGTAAAACGGCGTTTTCCAGCATGATTACCGCTCCACTGGTTATGCCTGATGTAATTACCGGTTTGTCACTGTTGCTCTTATTTGTGGCGCTTGCCCAGCTGGTTGGCTGGCCGGCAGAACGCGGACTGCTGACCATCTGGATCGCCCATGTCACGTTCAGTACCGCTTATGCGGCGGTTGTCGTTTCTTCACGACTCAAGGGGGTGCTCTCTCTGATTAATACGCAGATACTGGCTCTCCAAGCCTGTTTTCACAGGTTATTCGTTCCCATAGCTGATCCCAGCGTCCTTTTGTCTCTGTCAGTGCCCGCATGCCAAGCACA
>MUIA01000203.1 GCA_002084115.1 Oceanospirillales bacterium LUC14_002_19_P2
TTAGTATGAATCATGA
The DNA here is from genome assembly GCA_002084115.1 of Oceanospirillales bacterium LUC14_002_19_P2. GTDB lineage: Bacteria > Pseudomonadota > Gammaproteobacteria > Pseudomonadales > Endozoicomonadaceae > Kistimonas. The sequence continues at coordinate 17 of MUIA01000203.1, forward strand.
GGGTTACCTTTTTGATGATTCAGATTTAAGTGATTGCACCCTCTATCTGAATCGGTAACCCTCTCCTTTTCTGAAGGATGAATTGTCAGATCAAATCTGAACTAATCTACCCAATCAGAGAAGCGCTGCAAGTAATGGGGTTGATCTTATTCAAGAATCAAGATCCGCCCCCTTCTTCGATTCTTTACTTCTCTGTTAATGTTTGTCCACCTGTACACCCTTTTTTAACATATGCTCCATCGGCATTTGAAGTACAAGCCCAACCAGTACTAGTTCTGGAGAATTGAATAAGTTTGCTTTTTGAGCCTGCGCTAGTGCCACTTGCATTGAATTTTAATTGAACTAATCCAAGAGAACTGGTGGTACCATCTTGATGTAGTTCAATGACTGCATTGGCAGGTTGTACAATACCCAAATCAGCTAATGTTTGCCCTGATGCTGAGCCATCAGGGAATACCCCATCATTTATTACAAAGTCTTCGATTATTGTTCTAGTGGCATTTACTGAAGCAATTCCTGTAGCGACCTCAGAGCGGGCAATGTAATTCTGATACTGCGGAATCGCTACAGCAGCCAGAATACCGATGATCGCCACCACAATCATCAGTTCGATAAGAGTAAAACCACCTTGTTTTTTCATGCTTACACCTTGTTCTGTTTATCAGTTATCAGGTCGGTTCGCCTTCCTTTAAGCAACCGGTGTGCCAAATTTATGACTTTCGTGCCATGCGGTGCGAAAAGCCTTACTGTAAAGGGATCTGTCGTATCAGTAAGGCTTTCGTCAGTGACAGCGGTGTTACGGTGACGGGTAACAGGTGACCAAAATTTTATCGCGGGTTGACAATTAAGGGCAGTTGTCGGCTATTTTGTGGTTGATGTTGTAGAGTTTCGCCACATACATCTGGCCGCACTCGAAGGTCAGGCTCCGTCGTTCCTTACCGATGCGCTTGTAGAGCTGGCACCAGATGTTCAGTTCAGGGTCCCGGTTGTTGGTGTAGATCAGCTCATACTGATAGAAGGTCTTGATGCCGAGGATGGCCAGCAGGACGCTGTGTTCTTCCAACTGGCTTCTGCACTTGTCAAAGATCTCCTGGATCGTACCCTTACGAGGAATCTTCACGGCCAGCACATCGCTGCGGATAGCGATTTTCACTTTCTGGCTGACGGAATCCAGCGCCTGGTCCTGCTTGGCGTCCTTCTCCGTGTGGCGATACTTCTTTTTCAAAAAGACCGGGTCTTTCTCGGCCTCCATGACCTTGTCGATGAACCAGAATGACGCATAGGGTTTGCCATCCTTCCGGTAATGAATGTGGTCCGGTTCCCCCAGCAGCTTGTCGACCAGTCGTTCGGTCCAGTACGGCCTGATGAGAATCCTTGACCGGAGGATCATTTCTTTTTCTTCGGTGATGATATTTCTCATGGATTGTCACTTCTTGTTCTGTCTTCGGAGTCAGCGCCGGTTGTCGCCGTTTCGACAAACGACGATGCAGGCACGACTCGGCAAACCATACCAGATGTGGGGCATTGTTGTACTGACGGGTTCCGAGGTTGCGCTGTTTGGTTGTCTTACGGCTTCTGTTCAGGAGGACATCGTTCAGGGAGTGCAGTGAGTTTTTGAATTTGAGGGGCAGGCCTTCCCTCATAAATATCGATTTCAGATATTATCAAGATTCAAGCCCGACATACGTCTTGTGTTGCTTTTCTCCTCTTTGGGAGTAACGGCAAGCGTTTACACAATACCGGATACTGACCTTCCAACATCATTATTCAATGTAAGGGTGACATTTTCTTTATCCTGAACAACCGAGATATCGTGGTCATTGTTGAACTGGCTTTCGTATTTCGTGGTCACTTCCAGAAACAGTGCCATTACCCCGTTATCATTGAATACCGGATGCGTAACAGGAATCTGCACGTATCCCATCTGGCACAGCAAGTCCACCAGATTATCGCAATACGCATTGAAGCCGTACCGCTCGTAGGTATCGCTCAGTGAACTGTTTATCTGTAGATCAAACACCATAAAGTCACCAGGGTTAACATGATCAATGGGTTGTGCGAGCCTGGTTATCCCAAATGGTCCCTTCCCAGTTTGAGATAAAACCATTGTCAGCACATCTATCACAAGCCCAAACCAGTACCCCTTCGGGGTTTACCCAGCCATCGATACAACCGGAACATTGAGATGTGGTGTTACGCGATTTGCATTTTACGTCCGTATTAATAATGGGCAGGGAGAGTTCCTGGCTAAGCTCGGCGACGATGCTGGTGATGAACACCGTCATCAAACGCGCTGGCTCAGGCAATGCCTGAATTTGAGCCGGGTCTTCCGGTAAATGGCGTAAGTCAGTCACGTAACTCATAGAATCCTGTCCATAGGTGCTTTGCACTTAATCTAGCTCAAGACAGTGTGGCTTACCATTACGCAACACCGGTACACTGTAACCGCTTAAAATGCCTGAGGATAAGTAGGCTAAGTTACCCCTTGTGGTTGGTAGCACCAATGTCCAATAATTTTCTCGAACATGCGTGCAGTCGTCAGCCTATGACGCTCTGTTAGAGCGCGCCGCCAAGCGAGGTAATGAGTCATATATTTCGTAGCCACGCCATGAAATACATTGAGCACCCAGCGTTTC
>MUIA01000278.1 GCA_002084115.1 Oceanospirillales bacterium LUC14_002_19_P2
CTCTCCCTGAAACTGAAGGTCAATCATTTTCAGCTCAGGGCGAAGATTTACATGACCGCTCTGCGGGCATCATTCGAGCAGCTAAGGTTATTCGTTACTGCGTAACTTGAGTGAATAATATTCTCAGCGAGGTCATGTTCACCGCTGGTGATCCAGATCTTGTTGCCGGTGATGGCATAGCTGCCATCGTCCTGAGGTTCCGCCTTTGTACGGATCATGCCGAGGTCCGTGCCACACTGTGGCTCCGTCAGGCACATGGTGCCAGACCATTGGCCACTGACCATATTCGGAAGGTACGTCTGCTGCAATTGCTCATTGGCATGGGCGGCAATCAGGTTCATCGCCCCCACAGTCAGCCCCGGATACATGCTTAGCGACAAGTTGGCGGCACAGCTCATCTCTTCCATGGCAAATCCCAAAAGGTGTGGCATGGCTTGCCCCCCCAGGTTTCATCCATGCTGATACCCAGCCACCCTCCTTCAGCAAAGGCCTGGTATGCCTCCTTGTAACCTGCGGGCGTGGTCACCGTCTGCGTATCCACATCGTAGCGGCAACCCTGCTCATCACCACTGCCATTAACCGCCAGAAACTCCTGTTCGCAGAGCCTGCCGCCTTCCTCCAAGACAGCATCCATGAGATCCGGCGTGACCTCATGGTATTTATCCAGTGACGATATACCACCACCGTCCAACAGCCCGTGAATAAGAAAACGAATATCTTTCAATGGAGCATTGTAAATAGCCGGCATGGCTCCCTCCTGACGCCTTGTCTTCACGATAGTTATAGGATGTATGGCACACTATAATTATACATATATTTATATTTGTACATTTTATATTTATATATTGCATCAGAATATAGAAGATTCACGACAGCAGACCCTTTATATAACGCTCAAATACAGCGGCGACTCCTGATCCCTGCAGGCGCTGTGGTACAGTAAAGTGAAAGCCGTTTTGAATCTGCCGCAGTGCCTTTATGACAACGAGTACACCGGATAAATTACAGAAGAACCCCCTCATCCGACTGCTGCTGACCACTGTTGGCATCCTTTCTACAGCACTGGGTATTCTGGGGATTTTTTTGCCGGTATTGCCCACCACGCCCTTTTTGCTACTGGCTGCGGCCTGTTTTCTACGCAGCTCTCCGGCGTTTCACCAGTGGCTGCTGGGGCACCCCCATCTGGGGCGTTATATTCATTACTATCTGGATGGAAAGGGCATTCCGCGAAAGGCGAAAATCTATACTCTGATCGTACTCTGGCTCAGCATCAGTGTATCCATCATGATGGTTCCGCTGTGGCCTGTACGGTTATTGCTGGTGGTGATTGCGAGCTGTGTCAGTATCTACATCATCAGACAAAAAACGCTGGAACCTCCATCGATACCGGAAAAATCCTCATAAACCGAGGCAAGGCTGAAACATCATAAAAAGCAGGCAAGACCCAAAACACAGCGCGTGCTATAGATCTTGCCTGATAATAATAAAACGTCACTCAGTACCGTTTCTTTTGCCGTTACTGCAGGTGCCCATAGAGCCGGGCATAGAGACCATTCTGCTGAAGCAGCTCATCGTGCCCACCTTCCTCACTGATACAGCCATCCTCGAAGACATAAACACGATCCGCCTGCTTCACGGCACTCAGGCGGTGGGCAATAATCAGTGTCGTCCGGTTGGACAGGAACTCTTCCATCCCTTTGTGTAAAAGGAATTCCGTTGCCGTATCCAATGCAGACGTTGCTTCATCAAGAATGACGATGGAAGGGTCTGTCACAATCATACGTGCAATCGCCAACCGCTGCCGTTGTCCACCAGACAGGCGAACGCCCTGGTTGCCAATCAGGGTATCCAGGCTGTTTTCCATATCCATGATAAACGACTTGAGCTGAGCGACTTCCAGTGCCTGCCAGAGTTTTTCATCGGGCACATTCCGCCCCAGGCACAGGTTCTCTCGCACCGTGGTATTGAATAGCACCGGATGCTGCAACACCGTCACGACATTTTCGCGTATGGCATCAACCCCGATCTGCTCCATGGGCGTATCCCCGAAACGCACACATCCCTGCGTTGGTGTATACAAACCCAGTAACACCTTAACCAGTGTTGACTTACCGCCACCACTGGCACCGACCAGCGCTACCTTCTCACCCGGCTTGACTGACAACGACACACCTTGGAGGATTTCGTCATCGCCATAGGCAAAATGAACATTCTCGATATCCAGTCCAACGGTTTTATGGCCGCGGAAAGGATCCAGCAGCGCGGTATACCGTTTCTCTTCTTCCAGTTCCAACAGGCTGTTAATACGCTTTAGCGCTGCATTGGAGGCGAAGTACCCATATTGCATGCTCAGTAGTTCGTTGACCGGCCCCATCATGAACCAGAGGTAACCAAAGACCGCAAACATCTCACCTATGGAAAGATCGGAAAAAACCACCGTCAGCATGGCGCAGGCACGAAAGACATCCACGCCCAGCAGGAACAGGACAAAGCTGAATCGGCTGGCCGCGTCGTTTTTCCAGGAAAAGGCGGTTGAGCGATCCCGTACGGCACGGGCATGATCCATCAAACGACTGATATAGTGTTTTTCACGGTTAGCCGTCCGGATCTGCTGAATGCCATCCAATGTTTCGGTCAGGGCTGCCTGAAAGACATCAAAAGCGCTGTTTTCTTCTTTCTTGAGTGTGCGGATCTTCTTGCCCAGACGCGTGGTAAACCAGATCACCACTGGGTTGAAAAACAGAATGATCAACGCCAGCTGCCAATGCAGCCATAACAATACTGCGGCCGTTCCGATAATCGACAGGACTGCCACCAGCAAACGGCTGACCGTGGAACCAATAAACTGGTCAATGGTATTGAGATCCGTCACAAAGCGGGAAGCAACCGAACCACTGCCCAACGTCTCATACTCCGACATGGATACCCGCGACAACTTGTGCAGAAGGCTGGATCGCATCCGGAAAACCACTTCTTTGGAAATAATCGTGAACTGTCGTGTCTGCCAGACATTGAAAATCAGTGCCAGTATGCGCAGGAGAATGGTCACCCCCAGCACCAGCAGGATATAGAAAGACGGCCCATGCCACTCATTCGGTATCAGCGGCCGAAGGGTCGCCACGACCGCGCCGGGCTCCTGCAACAACACTTCATCCACCAATAGTGGCAACAATAACGGCGTCGGTACACTGGCCAGTGTCGCCAGCAGGGCCACAATATTGGCAACCACCAGCTCACGCTTAAACTCAAGCGCAATACGGCGGATACGTTGCCAGTTATAAATGCGGGAATCGTGCTGCTCTCCAGCCTCATGGCCGGCAGCTTGTACTGTTTCACTCAAAATGGCGATCCTGGATAGTCTTATGCACTGCACAATTGCACCGTCCCCAGGTGCAGCTGGCAGGTATTACGTTATCTTATCGGTATACGACAGATGGCTCTATAGATGATGCAGTTGACGTTGAAGCCTGCGATTCAGGTATCTTTTTGCTGGGTATTACCCAGTGGCATAGGTTCACCACGCTTCCTGGCCAGATCAATCTGTTTCTGGCGCTCGGCAGCCCTTGAACGGGATCGCTCCGTCTGGCTGTCATAACAATGGGGGCAGGTCACACCACGGACATACAAGGGCGAACGCTTGTCATCTTCTGTAATGGGGCGTCGGCAACCATGACACTGGTCATAATGGCCAGGCTCAAGGTCATGATTAACGGTCACGCGATTATCAAAAACAAAACATTCTCCCTGCCAGAGACTGTCTGATGCCGGCACCGTCTCCAGGTATTTAAGAATGCCGCCTTTCAGATGGTAAACCTCTTCCACGCCTTGTTCCAGTAGCAGCGATGTCGCTTTTTCACAACGAATCCCCCCGGTACAGAACATGGCAACCCGTTGCTTTTTGGCCGGTTTGAGCTGTTTATCAACCCAATTGGGAAACTGCCGGAAATTATCTGTTTCGGGATTGATGGCGCCCTTAAAAGTGCCCACCTCAATTTCGTAGTCATTACGGGTGTCAACCAGCAGCACATCCGGATCCGAAATCAGGGCATTCCAGTCTTCCGGCTCCACATACTGACCTACCGCCTTAACGGGAGAAACACCGGGCACCCCCATGGTGACAATTTCCCGCTTGAGCTTAACCCGAGTGCGATAAAACGGGTTGTCATCCGACAGTGACTCTTTATAGGTCAGATCCGTAAACCGTCCATCGGCCGCCAGCCAGGCTTTCAGTGCATCAACCCCCGCCCGGGAACCGGCTACGGTACCGTTAATCCCTTCTTCTGCCAGCAACAATGATCCTCTGACGCCATTGTCCAGCAAACATGACAGCAACGGCTCACGCAACGCCTTGTAATCCGGAAGACTGACAAAATGATAGAGTGCGGCTACTACAACACCTGACATGGTTTCCCCGGTTTTGGATGATTCAACGCGTCCTCAGGTACGGCATACTCCCTGGACACAGGCCACGGATTCTAGCGATTTCGCCTCTAGATGGGAATAATTATCAATAATAAACAGTATCTGGAATCAGACGTAAGAGACAAATGACTGCCTTGCCTTCTGGTATCCACGTACCCTATCCTAGCCTCCCCGCAAACCAGAACAACAATATGCCTATGACACTGGATCTTGAAAGCCTCAACCGTGAGCTGGCCAACGGTCACCCCGCTGATATCGTTGCATGGACCCTCGAACAGGCAGAAAACCCGGTACTGACTACCAACTTTGCTCCCCATGAAGCGGCCATTATCCACCTGTGCGCCAGTCGCAAACCGGATATTCCGGTGGTCTGGATTGATTCCGGCTACGGTACACCGGCTACTTACCGGTTTGCCCATCAGCTCATCCAAAGACTGAACCTGAACATCCGCATTTATCATCCCCGCTATAGCCGTGCTTGCCGGGAAGCAATTTATGGCGGCATTCCGGATGTGGACACCCCGGCACATGATGCCTTCACCCATGACGTCAAGCTGGAACCTTTCCAGCGCGCCATGGCCGAAGCCCAGCCCGACTTCTGGCTGACCGCCATCCGCAAGGAGCAAACTGCCTTTCGCCAAAACCTGAATATCCTGACGGAAACCCAGAACGGCATCATCCGGGTGGCACCGGTCTTTTACTGGACTGAACTGGATCTTGAGGAGTACCAGGTCGAGCACGACCTGCCAATTGAAGACGATTATTTTGACCCGACCAAAGTACTGGGCAACCGTGAGTGCGGTCTGCATACCAGTACAAGCCAACAGTAACCCCTCGCCAATGAGCCGGTACCCATATTCTGTGCCGGTTCAATCAAGCTGCCTTTTCGCAACCATTGCCTCCGGATCAGGTGTTATCCCTCTTATTGACTCAAGTTACGCACAAGACTGAAAATACGGCATTATTGCCGGTATGAAACACGATCTGATTGAGCTGTACTCTGACTACCTTCTGTCCTCTTTTGGCAAAACAACCGCAACCGGT
>MUIA01000038.1 GCA_002084115.1 Oceanospirillales bacterium LUC14_002_19_P2
AGGAACTGGGAGCCTGTAGGCCCAGTTGCACTTAATCCAGAGCGAATATCCGGGGTCGAAGATCGCGAGAAACAGGTGGCCTAAAAATCAGTATTCGGGACAACTATCTTGAAAAACTCCGACACTGACATTGCACTGCTCAACCACATGCAATAACGGTAACGGATGCGGTTTTTTCTCCGGCAATGTATCGCCACCAATCACCTGAGAGAAGAACTGGGTTAAACCTTTTTCTTCCAGCAGCTGGGCCGTGAAATTACCGGATTTATTGGTGACTACCGCCTGCTTCACGCCCTGCGCCTGCATGGCGGTCAGGAACTCAACCACACCGGGATAAACATCACTGAATTTGCCACAACTGGCACTGTAGGCTTCACGGAAGAATGCGTAACCCTTTTCGAATAATGCTTCATCGACACGGCCCGGCTGGTCACCGTCCATATCATCCGCCAGTGCCCGCTTGACCATCACAGGTACGCCGTTGCCTACCCACAACCGGACTTTATCTTCGCCCGCTGCCGGCATACCCAGTTGCGTCAGCATTTGATCAATCGACCAGGCCAAATCTGGCACACTGTCGACCAGAGTCCCGTCCAGGTCATACATGATGACAGCAGGCAGACGCCCAAATAGTTCCAGTAGTTTCATGGGTATTCCTTACAGCAAGGGAAAAAAGTCACAAATCATGGAAGCTGGTTACCGTAGAGCAACCAGCCATACCTCAATAGCGAATACAGTGTGTCGTGCGAGAAGCGATTAATTAACCGGCAACCGCAGCCAGCTCATCGCGCATCTGTGTGATAACGGCCTGGTAATCGCCCTTCCCAAAAATGGCAGAACCAGCCACGAAGGTATCAGCGCCCGCCTCGGCAATCTCGCGGATATTCTGCACACCCACACCACCGTCTACTTCCAGGCGGATATCCAGGCCGCTATCATCAATCAACTTGCGGACATGACGCAATTTATCCAGCGTAGAAGGAATGAATTTCTGACCGCCAAAGCCCGGATTCACTGACATCAGCAGAATCATGTCCAGCCGATCCATCACATATTCCAGGCAATCCGGCGTTGTCGCAGGATTTAATACCAGACCCGCCTTGCAGCCGCCATCACGGATCATCTGCAGACTGCGATCCACATGTTCACTGGCTTCTGGGTGGAACGTGATGTAAGTCGCACCCGCTTTAATAAAATCGCCAATGATGCGATCCACCGGTTTGACCATCAGGTGCACATCAATCGGCGCCGTAATACCAAATTTACGCAGAGCCTGACATACCATCGGCCCGATGGTCAGGTTGGGAACGTAATTGTTGTCCATAACATCGAAATGGACGATATCCGCACCGGCATCCAGAACAGCCTGGACCTCTTCACCCAGGCGGGCAAAGTCAGCAGACAGAATACTGGGGGCAATGGCGAAAGGTTTCATTGAGACTCCGCAGGTGTGTGATTCCGGAAATCCGGCCATTCTACTGTATTCACCCGCTGGGTTTCTAATACCAGTAGGTCTTCATTCTCAATAATGAATCAACCGTCACACCTCCTATTTCTACCAAACATCCTCAATATCTACCCCCCCTGTCAGTAGTACTGACAGATTCTGAACCTAACGGTTCTTCATGGAGTCTAACCTCTGATACCTGTTTTCCAGTCATCCAAAAGACGGACTGCTTGTATCCCCAAAAATCTTATATTCACAGCGATTGGAGAAATCGATGACTAAAACCTTTACCTCCCTGATAGCCGGCATTGCGCTATGCCTGTCAATTTCTGGCATGAGTGTCGCAGACGTATCCCACAACAATCACCAACATCCCATCACCACCTGCAACCAGTTGATGGAACTGCTGTTTCTGGATGATCTCTGGCCCCAGATTGTGGCAGAAAGAGACCTGGAATCCATGGGAGACTTCTATGATGAGCATTCCATACTGGCAGAGTTCCCATACGATGAAAGCAAGAATCTCGTTGGTGTCGAAGCCATTGCCGACATGTTTGACAGTGGACCATTCAGCCTGCCCGGCGAGCTGTCTCTGAGTACACGCCCTTTTGCAAGAATTGCCTATCAGAATACCGGCCTGATTATCAAGCAGTGGACCATGGTCAATACTGCGGGCACCTTTCAGGGAATTGCCGTTAAACTTTTGAACCATGACGACCACTGGAACCGGCTGATAGATCTGGAAGCCGGCGGTCTGATGAATCTTTCCGATTTCGTTAACACAGACCAAACAATGGATAATACAGCGTTTGATGATCTCGCAGACCATTTGTTATCCGCCATGGAAGGTGCCAAGGTCACCAACCTCGATAACGATGATGAAGCTGTCACCTATTCAGATTCAGAATTCACGATTACTACGCTTGCCGCCATTCCAAATCAAAACCATGGTTTGCTGATTGCCAAAGTGAGCGATGTCAACCACGAATATCTTACTTTCAATGCTGTAGAAAAGACTGAAAACGGCTGGAAGGTTGTTATTCAAGCAAGAACAACACTGTCTACTGACGAATAAGCTGATCTAACTCAAGTTACGCAGTAACGAATAACCTTAGCTGCTCGAATGATGCCCGCAGAGCGGTCATGTAAATCTTCGCCCTGAGCTGAAAATGATTGACCTTCAGTTTCAGGGAGAGGGTTTCCA
>MUIA01000310.1 GCA_002084115.1 Oceanospirillales bacterium LUC14_002_19_P2
TCATCGCCATATCCTTTATCCGTTCGTGGGTGCCCGGCTTGTTAGCGTTATAGATGAAATCGAGCTGAAAGCTGCGTTTGCAGTGTCGGCAGAGATAGCGCTGCAGTCCGGAGTCCGCTTTACCGTTTTTCACAACACCATCAATGCTTTCACAGTGGGGGCATACAACGTCAATGACAGCCATAATCCAAAATGCGCAGCATAACCATTTCCGACGACTGTTATATATACGTAATCAACGGATCTGATTCATGACCCTTCTTTTTGTGAAATTGTCAGCAAATGAAAAATATGATAACAACAACGTGATGATGCTGAAAATGCAGTGGTTCATGGTTGTATTGTTGCCTGGAACGTAGCCTGAGCGCCAGATTCTACCGACAAGGCTTACGCCTTGCCGGTAATGATGCGGTACTTTTCCATCAGTTCCTCTTCTGTCTCCCGGTTATCGGGATCCAGCGGGATACAGTCTACCGGGCAGACCTGCTGGCACTGGGGCTCATCATAATGGCCTACGCACTCGGTGCAGAGGTTCGGGTCGATCTCGTAGATCTCTTCGCCCGGCGAGATGGCGCTGTTCGGGCACTCCGGCTCGCAGACATCACAGTTAATGCAGTCGTCAGTAATGATCAGTGACATGGTCTTCAATTCTCATGCCGGCAGCCGGACGGCGGCAGGTTCAGGCCCTGCCGTATTTTTCGTTCAGCGCTTCGGCGATTTGCGGCTCAACAAACTTGGAAACATCCCCGCCCAGTGAGGCGATCTCACGCACCAGAGTAGAGGAGATGTAAGAATACTGCTCAGCAGGCGTCAGGAACAGGCTTTCCACTTCCGGCGCCAGTACCCGGTTCATGTTTGCCAGCTGGAATTCATACTCGAAGTCAGAAACGGCGCGCAGCCCACGCAGGATGATGTCAGCCTTGGCTTCACGGACAAAGTCCGCCAGCAGGGAGCTGAACCCACAGACTTCCACGTTGCCCAGATGGGCAGTGGTATCACGTGCCATGGTCACCCGTTCTTTCATATCAAACAGGGGTTTCTTCTTCGGGCTTTCGGCAACGGCAATGATGACCTTGTCGAACAGCCTGGCGGCCCTGCTGACCAGATCGCCGTGTCCCCTGGTGATCGGGTCAAAAGTACCCGGGTATATCACGGTGCTCATCAGTCTTTATCGTCCTGTATTCGTGGTGTGCCCGTCTGCAACCTGACTTCCCCCCAGTATAAACCGTGGCGGGGAGTGCCGGACTACAAGGTTGCGCATGGTAGCGACTGGCAGACGATAGCACAAGTCGGCCGGCGCCCTGAAGCCTGTACGCGCTGGGGTGCAGTTCATGTTCTATACCGGCTGAATCGGGATGCCGGATGGCGCTCCGGTCAGTCTGCCAGCCAGAAGGCTGGCCATTCTCGCCGCCTGGCCGTAGATCGACAATTGGGGGTTGGCGCCGATGCTGGTAGGAAAGACCGAACCGTCAATGACGGAAAGGTTCTCTAGGTAGTGATGCTCGCCGCGACTGTTGACGACAGTCTGGTAAGGATCTTCGCCCATGGCGCAGCCACCCATGACGTGGGCTGAACCGATCAGGGTGCGATATTTCTCCATGGGCAGCGTGTTGATCAGGTCGGTGACTTTTTCCACAGAATCTACGAAAGGTGCGTCCTGGTGCATGGGGCGAACCTTCCGGGCACCGGCAGCAAACTGGATCTTCGCCATGGTCTGCAGGGCGCGGCGGACGCCATCCCAGAGGTAATCGGTCATCTGATAGTCGAGAACCGGAGTGCCGTCGTTGCGCAGCATGACCTGGCCGCCGGGGCTGTTCGGGTGGAAGCCGTCTCGTAGCAGAGCCAGCGTGCACGCGGTGTAGGGCAGGTCAGCCATGCTGTCGGCCAGTAGCTTGCCATGCGCTTTCACAAGAGCTGACGCAAGGCCCGGTTGTAGCGGCGTGGCTTCCAGCTTGAAACCGGCGGGACCTGAAACGCCGTCTTTCCATTGGAAATGGTCACTGTGGATGGACTGGGGGGCGCCATAATAGCCTTCGATCTTTTCAGGCATGACGGCCATCACCATGGGCACCGGGTGCAGGAATGTCCGCTTTCCTGTCAATTGGTAAGGGTCGGGGGCATTGGAACGTAACAGCAGGCCGGGGCTGCCAATAGCGCCGGCAGATAATACATAGTGTTTTGCCTTGACGGTGAAACGGTGACCGGTGGGGTGGACGCTGTGCTGATCCATGCCAGCGCAGACAAGTTCACTGACGGCATCGCCATTGAAACGAAAATGCTCCGCCCGGGCCAGATAGAGCAGTTCCGCATTGTTTTGCAGGGCACCGGGAATGGTGGTCACGAGCATGGATTGCTTGGCGTTGGTTGGACAGCCGGTACCGCAATAGCCCAGATTCCAGCAACCGGCGACATTGCGGGGAATGACTTTCCAGTCATAACCCAGCTTGTCACAGCCTCGCTTGAGTACGTCATTGTTACCGTTGGCAGGAATCTGCCAGGTCTGAACATTGAGGCGCTTTTCCATCTGGGCAAACCAGGGTGCCATCTCTGCCTCGCTGGTGCCTTCGGTGGCAAAGTTATCCGCCCAGTACTGCAACGTTTGTGGTGGGGTTCGAAAACTGGAGGTCCAGTTGATCACCGTAGTACCGCCGACACAGCGCCCCTGCAGTATAGTGATGGCGCCGTCCTTGCTCATCCGGCCCGCCCCTTCCTGATAAAGGTCCGCATAGGCGTGGCGCTCGTCCATATTGAAATCATTGGAAGACTTCAGCGGACCCGTTTCTATTAGCAGAACTTTCAGGCCCGCCTGGCTCAATATCTCTGCGGTCACTCCACCGCCGGCGCCGGTGCCGATGATGGCGACATCCGCCTCAAACTGGGCCCCATCTTCCATTCGGGATCCGTTGTGCACCTTCCAGCCGCTTTTCACACCTTCGGCAAACAGGTCTTTGATGGCCATGCCATACTCCCCCAAAAACGTCGGCAATCAATCCCCCTGCTTCTGCAGGCAGGGTGGTTATTTTGTTGGTTTCAGTAGCGATTGGTGGCAGTCACCAGAATATTGCTGTGCGGCGGACCGGAAAAACCGATGTGCAGCCAGGCGCTCTGGGTCTCATGCCAGACCATCAGGCTGAGCTGGTTGATCGCTGAATAAGCCATGCGGAACAGGGCCAGACGGCTGTTTCGCCAGCGCTGCAGGAAGGTTTCGGCCACGGCGGGTGTCACCTGTTCCCAGGGCTGCCAGATACCGGTCGTGATCCCCTTGGTCAGTGGTCCGGTAGCGACATCAAAGAGTTGTCGCACTTGTTTCTGTACCTCGGGTGAGAGGCGATAGAGATTGGCGTCCAGCTGTTGCAGTCCACGGATGACAGCGGGTTTGCCGTCATTCCCATCGGGAATCGAATCTTTCAGCAGGGCGGGCAGAATCGCGGAGAGAAAGGTGACATCCTGAGGTTGCAACCACTGGTAGCCGGGATGGACGGCAGGCGATTCTTTTTGTGCAAGGTTAACGGCAAGACCGGAGGTTACCAGCACCACGCTGCCGAACATGCCTGCTTTCAGAAAACGGCGACGGCTGACCAGCAGGGACTCTGTCTCTGTGGCGGCATCAGGCCGGGACGGTTTTTTCATATTATTGTTATCTCGGCAAAAAAGATCGCTCCGGAGCGATGGAGTTATGGATCAGCGAATGAAGAGTTTCTGAACCAGCTGATGCAGTTTGCCGCCATAAGGAGGGTAGATGAACTTGGCCGCATTGAACTTCTGCTTGAGGAAGACCCCCTTGGCCTTGGAGAAGGTCAGGAAGCCATCATGGCCGTGGTAGTGCCCCATGCCGGAGGGGCCGATCCCGCCGAAGGGAATATCGTCCACGGCGACATGGAACAGGGTATCGTTGATGCAGACACCACCGGAATGGGTCGTGTTCAGCACGTGTTCCTGAGTCAGTTTGTCATAGCTGAAATAATACAGCGCCAGTGGACGCGGACGGTCACGGACAAACTCCAGCGCCTGCTCCAGGCTGTCGTAGGGAACGACAGGCATGACCGGACCGAAGATCTCTTCCTGCATCACAGGCATGTCATCACTGACATCGGTAAGGATATGCAGGGGCATCCGGCGGCTGCCATCGGCGATGTTCTCTTCACCGATCACATGGACAGTCGCGCCTTTGTTGCGGGCGTCGGTCACCAGTTGCTGCAGACGTTGCTTCTGGCGCTCGTTGACGACGCTGGTGTAATCCTCGTTACCCGCTACCGTTGGGTACATGCGGTTGAACACACTGCGATAGGTGTCGATAAATTCTTCCTGCTTGTCCCGTGGGCACAGGACGTAATCGGTGGCGACGCAGGTCTGGCCAGCGTTGAACGACTTGCCGAAGCAGATACGTTCCACGGCATCTTCCATGGGAATATCATCGCCGATAATCGAGGGCGATTTGCCGCCCAGTTCCAGGGTCACCGGGGTCAGGTTCTCCGCAGCGGCACGCATGACGATCTTGCCGACCTGGGTGGAACCGGTGAACAGCAGGTGATCAAACGGCAGCTTGGAGAATTCGGCTGCAATTTTTGCATCACCATTGATGACGGCTACGTGTTCTGCCGGGAAAGTATCCGCCATGATCTTGGCAAAGCATTCCGCGGTATTGGGTGTGAACTCAGACATCTTGATCATGGCGTGGTTGCCCGCCGCCAGCGCACCTACCAGAGGCAGCACGCCCAGCTGAACCGGGTAGTTCCAGGGCACCATGATGCCGACGACACCCAATGGCTGGTAAACCACCTTGGCAGCGGCAGGCTGCAGGTGTTGCCCTACTCGACGACGGCTGGGTTTCATCCACTTCCGAACGCGCTTAATGGTGTGGTTGATATCCTGGGCGATGGGCATGATTTCCGCGAGCAGGGTTTCATCGCGGGAACGTCCGGAAAAATCCTTGTTGATGGCAGCGATAATCGCTTCCTGGTTATTCAGGATGGCATGCTTGAGTTTCTTGAGATTCGCAATGCGCTCTTCGGCCGTAGGCATGGGGTTGGCGCGGTAGGCTTTTTGCTGGATAGCGAAGACCGACTGCATATGCACCGTTTCTTCCTCGCTGGTTTGCAGGTATTCCGCCGTGGTTGCCATCCTGTGATCCTCGTTGTCGGCCTGCCGTCAGTGCAGGCATTATTTTGTTATTGTTTTGTTTTTACGAATGAGTGTTGAGAAAATTAGAGCAATTACTCTAAACTGTCAACAGACCTTATACCAATCGTATTTTCTAAGTCCTAAGCCTGATGCCAGCTATCCTTAGGCATCATCAACGAATTCTCTTTGAAACGATGTCTCGCCGAACACAGTTACCCGAAGGTTTTGAGAATATTGATTTTCAGTTTGCTGCCCGTCATGCAGACGATAACCGTGAATGTATCAGGTTATTAGGTCTGGCATTTATACAGCAGGGTTGCTCTGTTTCTG
>MUIA01000200.1 GCA_002084115.1 Oceanospirillales bacterium LUC14_002_19_P2
TGGGGTTGCCGACATGTCTGATCCTTCAGAAGTTTTGATCTATACAAATCAATCGTCTTCTAAAGGCTATTTCTGTTGCAATCCCTCACTTTTCATCCGCCAACCTGTAAAAGCACCATAAAAAGCCCGATTGTTTCAGCAACCGGGCTTTTTTCATATCAATGGGTAAAATGGTATACCGCCGTCAGCGCACCATGTGCAGGAAGTACATATGCTTCTCATACTGGTCGATAATGTCACCAATCACCTGGTCGCGGGTCCAGCCCATGATGTCATAATCCTGCCCACCTTCACGCAGGAAGACCTCAGCCCGGAAATATTTCCGGGCCTCGTCATCATCATCCAACATGAAACTCGGCTGCATATAACCTCTGGGATAGACCTGATAGAGAAAGTCATGCTCCTCGCCATGAAACACCTTGAAACTTGGCATACCTTTCTTCTCATCAAACACGATGTTGCTTTCAACCCCCTGCTTCTGCAGTTCAGCCGAGACCGACTCCATCGCCGGCATCACCACTTCCTTCAAGAAACGGTTGACATCAAACCGACGGGGAAAATGCACCATGTTGTTGAGCCGATGCTGCCAGGGAATAGGATTGCGCCCTACTTTAGGTGTCAGGGTTGCCTGCGCCAGACTCTCTTTTTTGGTGGCGTCAATCGCCAGCGCTTTGAGCAAACCATAACTCGCCATCAGAAGAATCATGGCAAAGGGCAGTGCGCTGGCGATAGTGGCTGTCTGCAGTGCACCCAGCCCCCCAACCATCAACAGGGAAATGGCCACAATGCCCACAAGACTGGCCCAAAATACCCGCTGCCAGACAGGCGTACGGCTTTCGCCGCCAGAGGCGAGCATATCAATGACCATGGCGCCGGAATCCGATGATGTGACAAAAAAGACAACCACCATCAAAACCCCGACAAAGGAAAGAATATCAGCCATCGGGAAATAGCCCAGGAACTGGAACAGCGCTACAGAAACATCCTGCTGTACCACAACACCCAGCGCTTCCTTACCCTGATGCATGATCATATCAATGGCCGTATTACCAAACACGGTCATCCACAGAAGGGTAAAGCCGGTTGGTACAAAGAGCACACCCGTTACAAACTCACGGATGGTTCTTCCCCGTGAAATACGTGCGATAAACATGCCCACAAAGGGCGACCAGGATAACCACCAGGCCCAGTACAATAAGGTCCAGCCACCCATCCAGTCCGAGGACTCATAGGCGTACAAATTAAAGGTTTTGCTGACAATTTCGGAGAGATATCCACCAGTATTTTGCAGGAACATCTGCAATAGCAGAACCGTTGGTCCTACAATAATAACCAGCCCCAGCAACACCAGCGCCAGTATCAGGTTAAATTCAGACAGTCGTCGTATGCCTTTTTCCAGTCCCGTGGCCACGGAAAGCGTCGCTAGTGCGCTGATGACAACAATCAAGACCACCTGCACTTCACGGTTCACGGGAAGGTCAAACAGGTAATTCAATCCGGAGTTCACCTGGAGTACGCCGTAACCCAGGGAGGTGGCGACACCAAAAACCGTTCCCAGGATGGCAAAGATATCAATGGCATGCCCGATTGGGCCATAGATTCGGTCACCGATCATGGGATACAGCGCAGACCGCAGCGTCAGCGGCAAATTATGACGATAACCAAAAAATGCGAGGATCAACGCCACAATGGCATAGATCGCCCAGGCATGCAGTCCCCAGTGAAAGAATGTCAGTTTCATGGCCTCACGGGCCGCTTCTACAGTACCCGGTTCACCCGGGGGGGGAGACAGGAAGTGCATGACCGGTTCCGCCACACCAAAGAACATCAGACCGATCCCCATGCCAGCGGAAAACAGCATGGCAAACCAGGAACCAAAACTGAAATCCGGCTCGGCATGATCCGGTCCGAGCTTGATATCCCCATAACGGGACAACCCGAGAAACGCGACACAGATCAGGATCAGTGCGACAGCGGCAACGTAGAACCAGCTGGCATTGGTGACGATACTGCCCTGAATATGATTGAACCATCGGTCTGCATGATCAGGAAACGCGGCGGTCATCCCGACCAGCAGGCAGATAATGAATGCTGCGCCAAAAAAAACGGGGGGATTGATAGTGTGTCTTGACGGCTGTTGATTCGCCGGATTGGACATAGGGCAGGAGGCTCCTAGCTTATGTGAAGGTTAACTCAGCTGATTTGAAGCACAGTAAAGACAGTGGGCGACAGGAAGCAGCAAGCAAACGTGATACAGGAAACCCTGTCTAGTCTAGACAGTCATTCCAGGCAGGGCTGGCACCCTGTCTCGTTGAACGAGACAGACTCTAGCATTTTAGACGTTTGAATTCACGGTAAGTTCCCCTACCACAAGGGGGATGCATGTCCGCAATCCCTTGGCTAACGGCCAGTACCCGGTGGTGTGAATGGGGTCAGCTGAAAAAATAAATACAATAGATCCACCAGCAGACCAGTATGAAAACATTAAAATGATTCATCAGGGGCTTTAACATACGATTCCCTTCGGCTAAGTTACCCCTTGTGGTTGGTAGCACCAATGTCCAATGATTTTCTCGAACATGCGTGCAGTCGTCAGCCTATGACGCTCTGTTAGAGCGCGCCGCCAAGCGAGGTAATGAGTCAT
>MUIA01000400.1 GCA_002084115.1 Oceanospirillales bacterium LUC14_002_19_P2
ACCGGTTGCGGTTGTTTTGCCAAAAGAGGACAGAAGGTAGTCAGAGTACAGCTCAATCAGATCGTGTTTCATACCGGCAATAATGCCGTATTTTCAGTCTTGTGCGTAACTTGAGTGAGTAAATGGTGCAGTCATGGTAGTATTGCGCCAGATCAACGAAGCGCCATGAGGGGAACGGTTTATGTGGTATTTACGGTAAATACCCATAATATGGCGCGACAGAACAGAAAGTTACTATAAGTATGCGCTGGACATTTTTTCACAAGTTTGCCTCACCGAAGTGGTTCTATGATATCAGTGGCCGGTTTTTGCCGTGGATCGGCTTACTGGCGTCTGCGCTGATCCTGACGGGTGTTGGCTGGGGGTTATTCTGGACGTCACCTGATTACCTGCAGGGTAACAGTTATCGCATTATCTATATTCATGTGCCGTCTGCTTCACTGGCGATGTCGGTGTATGCCGGGATGGCAATCATTGCCGGCATTGGTTTTATCTGGAAAATCAAACTGGCGGATATGGCAGTAAAATGCCTTGCACCTATTGGGGCGTCCTTTTGTGGGCTGGCGCTGCTCACCGGGGCAATCTGGGGTAAGCCGACCTGGGGTACTTGGTGGGTATGGGATGCCCGTCTGACCTCAGTCTTGATCCTGATGTTTCTCTATCTTGGTCTGATCGCATTACGTGAAGCCATGAACAGCCAGGATTCCGCTGCGCGTGCCTGCGCCATCCTCGCCCTGGTGGGGCTGGTGAATCTTCCGATCATCAAGTACTCCGTGGAATGGTGGAATACCCTGCATCAGGGGCCGTCCATCAAGGTGACGGGCGAAACTACCATGGCGCCGGAGATGCTGACGCCGCTGCTGATTTCCATCGCCGGTTTTTACCTGTTCTGCCTGTTCGTCTTTCTGTTGCGACTACGTGCGGAAATACTGGAGCGGGAACAGAGAACGCGCTGGGTTAAGCAGCTGGTAGCGTCCTGAAAGGCATCGGTGTGAATACGAGTAAAAGACTAAGACGGGCATAGAAGGACGATAGATGTACTTTGAAACGTTTGACAGCCTGGTTCAAATGGGGGGACACGGTCCTTACGTCTGGACATGTTATCTGATCGCGCTGCTGGTGGTGAGCTACAACCTGGTCAGCCCGTTGCGCGCACGTAAACGGGCGATGGATGCCATCCGTCGCCGTATCCGCCGGGAGGAAAGGGCATGAAAGCGATTCGTAAACAACGCCTTTTTCTGCTGCTGTTTATTCTTATCGGTGCCGGTATTGCTGTTGGGCTGGTTTTGATGGCGCTGCAGCAGAATATCAATCTGTACTACTCCCCGGCCCAGATGATCGGCAAGGAAGCACCCACTGACGTTCAGATCCGTGGCGGTGGCCTGGTGGTCGCGGGTTCCGTCATTCGTGACCCGGAAAGTCTGAATGTCGCCTTTGATATCACCGATGGCGCTGGCACGATCACCGTGAAATACACCGGTATCCTGCCGGATTTGTTTGCGGAAGGTCAGGGCATTGTGGGAACCGGCAAGCTCGGCAATGATGGTGTTTTCTATGCTGAGGAAGTGCTGGCGAAGCATGACTCGACCTACATGCCGCCGGAAGTTCAGGATGCGATAGACAAAGCGCATGGGCAGCCCGAGAAAACCGTGACCTACAGGGAGTCCGGCGCATGATTCCAGAACTTGGGCAGTTGTCGTTAATTATCGCGCTATGCTTTGCCGTTATTTTGTCCGTTTTGCCATTGGCGGGCACATTTACTGGACATCGCACCTGGCAGGCGTTAGCTAAGCCGCTTAGCTGGGGACAGTTTTTTTTCCTGCTGATTGCCTTCCTGATTCTGGTTGAAGCCTTTGTTGCGGATGATTTCACCGTGGCTTATGTGGCGCGGAATTCGAATACCCTGCTGCCATTGCCTTTTAAGGTGAGTGCTGTCTGGGGCGCGCATGAGGGCTCACTTCTCTTATGGGCGCTAATTCTGGCCGGCTGGACATTTGCCGTGAGCATTTTCTCCCGTTCGCTGCCAACGATTATGCTGGCACGGGTGTTGTCTGTAATGGGAATGGTCAGTGTTGGCTTTTTGCTGTTCATGATTGTGACATCCAACCCGTTTGAGCGGGTGCTGCTGTATCCGCCAGCAGATGGCGCCGATTTGAATCCTTTGCTGCAGGATTTTGGACTGATCATTCATCCGCCGATGCTCTATATGGGCTATGTCGGATTTTCAGTGGTGTTTGCGTTTGCTATTGCGTCCCTGCTGGGCGGAAACCTGGATGCCGCCTGGGCCCGCTGGAGTAGGCCCTGGACCATTGTTGCCTGGGTCTTTTTGACGCTCGGTATTTCTCTTGGCAGTTGGTGGGCGTACTACGAACTTGGCTGGGGTGGCTGGTGGTTCTGGGATCCCGTCGAAAACGCCTCCTTCATGCCCTGGTTAGCAGGTACGGCATTGATTCATTCGCTGGCCGTATCTGAAAAGCGGGGTATGTTCAAAAGCTGGACAGTGTTGCTGGCGATCCTGACGTTCTCCCTGAGCTTGCTGGGGACCTTCCTGGTACGTTCCGGGGTGTTGACCTCGGTGCATGCGTTTGCCACGGATCCGGCACGTGGCAGCTTTATCTTGATGTTCCTGCTGCTGGTGGTTGGTGGTTCACTGACACTGTATGCACTGCGTGCGCCTGTCGTGAAAAGTCGCGCCGGTTTCGGGTTGCTGTCCATGGAAGCCTTCCTTCTAATCAACAATATTCTGCTGGTGACCAGCTGTGCGATGGTCTTGCTGGGAACGCTGTTCCCCTTGATCTTTGATGCACTGGGTATGGGCAAGATTTCGGTAGGACCTCCCTATTTTAATACCCTGTTTGTGCCGCTGACGTTCCTGATCGCGCTGACGATGGGGGTTGGTATCCTTTCCCGCTGGAAGGACACCGACAGTAGCTGGCTGGTTAATCAGCTGCGTTGGGTGTTGCTGGCTTCAATTGCGATTGGTCTGACAATCAGCCTGCTTCAAGGGGCAACCTTCGAGTTAGCCGTTGCGCTATCCATGATGCTGGTTTGCTGGATTGTGCTGACCTCTACCAAGGATATTCTGAACCGTTGCCGTAACAAACCTTCATTGATGGTAGGTTTGCAGTCAATTCGACGCAGTGTCTGGGGCATGCATCTGGCCCATATTGGCCTGGCGGTATCCATGGTGGGTGTAGCGATGGTGTCTTTCTACAGTGGTGAGCGGGATCTGCGAATGGCACCCGGACAGACGGTTGAACTGGCAGGCTACACCTTCCGGTTTGACGGTGTCGAACGACGCCGCGGTCCGAATTACCTGTCTGACTACGGTACCTTGCAGGTGATCCGTGATGGTCGTGAGTTGACGACCCTCCACCCTGAAAAGCGCCTCTACCAAGTGCAGGGCAGTATTATGAGTGAGGCGGGCATTGATCCCGGTTTTACGCGCGATCTGTATGTCGTCCTGGGCGACTCCCTGGAAGAGGGCGCCTGGGCTGTCCGTATACAGGTAAAAGCGTTTGTTCGCTGGATCTGGCTGGGTTCATTGTTCATGGCGTTGGGCGGTTGCCTGGCTGCACTTGATCGCCGCTACCGGGTGAAAGCGCGCCAGCGGGTTTTGGCTCCAAGAACACAGGCCGACGATGGCTTGTCAGCTGCGGTATGAGGGGTTTATGCAGCGACTGAAATTGTTTTTACCGCTGGCAGTCTTCGTACTGCTGGCCGGTTTTCTGTTTGTTGGTCTGTTTCTGGACAAAGAAAATCTGCCGTCACCGTTATTGGATGAGCCGTTTCCGGTATTCAGTCTGGGGACATTGAAAGATCCCGATAAGCCAGTGAATGAGCAGTCACTCAAAGGTGAGATTGCGCTGGTCAATGTCTGGGCGACATGGTGTATTTCCTGCCGTGCTGAACATCCCTGGCTGCTGAAGATTGCGGATCAGGGCATCCCTGTTTATGGGGTGAATTACAAGGATGATCCTGAAGATGCCCGCCGCTGGCTGAAAGAGCTGGGTGATCCTTACCGCTTCAGTGTGATGGATGAAAAGGGAAGACTCGGACTGGATCTTGGGGTTTACGGTGCACCGGAAACTTACCTGATAGATGCCCGTGGTGTGATCCGTTACAAGCATGTTGGCGTTGTCGATGATCGGGTCTGGCAGGATATTCTGAAGCCTCGGGTTGAAATGCTCAGGCAGGAGGAGGCTGGGTAATGAGAATGTCATTTTTTATCCGACGTGCTGCCATTGCTTTCTGTTTACTGCTCCCGCTCAGCGCAAGTGCCTCTATTGATACATGGGAGTTTGACGATCCGGCTCAATTCGATCGTTACAAGGTATTAACGGAAGAACTCCGTTGCCCCAAATGTCAAAACCAGAATATTGCGGATTCTAACGCTCCTATCGCCAACGACTTGCGGGCGGAAGTCTATCGGATGTTGCAGACCGGCCAGAGTAACGAACAGATAGTTGATTTCATGCTGGATCGTTACGGAGAGTTTGTCCTCTACAAACCACGACTTTCTGCAGGAACGTTGTTGCTGTGGTTTGGTCCACTCTTGTTCCTGGTGGCTGGCGGCGTAACCTTGTTTGTCATTATCCGCCGTAATCGCCAGACAACCCTGCAGGCTGACAATCTGACGGCGGCAGAAAAAGACCGTTTGAAGCAGTTACTGGAAGGACGGGAATCATCATGACAGTATTTTGGGGGCTGGTCGCTGCACTGTTGCTGTTGGCGACATGCTTTATTCTCGTACCGGTACTGATCTGGCGTAAACGACCGCCGGTTGAAGGGCTGCAGAGTCGAGAACAGGCCAATCTGGCATTGTTCCGTGAGCGATTGAGTGAGCTGGATGAGCAACGTCAGCGCGGTGATATTGATGCACAGCGTTATGAACAGCTGAAACAGGAAGCTGTAACCTCTCTACTGGGTGATGTGGACGATGTTGCTGAGTCGACACAAGCATCTGGGAAAGCAGGATGGATGATGCCATTAGCTTTGTGTGTCTCGATGGCCGTGGTGTCGGTATTCCTATATCTGCGCTGGGGGGCTAGCGATGAATTGAGTCTCGCGGCGGCACTGAATCAACCATCACCCGAGCAATCAATAGAGCAACTAACGGGTAAGTTGGAGCGAGTGCTGGAACGGCAGCCGGATAACTACCAGGGTTATTACCTGCTGGGACGGTCTTACATGACCATGGGGCGCTTCCAGGATGCGGTTGATGCCTTTGAGCGTGTTGTGAAATTAGTGGGTGATGACCCGGAACCCTTGTCGCAATATGCCCAGGCGCTCTTTCTGGCTCAAAATAATCGGGTGACGCCGCAGGTTGAAGATCTGGTGGATCGTACGTTGGCCGTGCAGCCGGATAATGTTACTGCGCTCGGATTGAAAGGCATTGTATCGTTTGAAAACAAGCAGTATCGCGATGCGATCAAGGCTTGGGAATCGTTGCTGGCGGTGACGCCGGATCCACAATCCCGGGCAGCGTTAACATCGGGTATCGCCCAGGCTCGTGCCATGCTGGGTGAGGTGCCAAAGCAGGCCAAACAGGAGGACAAGGCGCCTGTTGCGGGTCTGGAAGTGCGGGTTGCCCTCTCGGATCAATTGAAAAATTTGCCACCCTCAACTCGGGTGTTCATTTTTGCGCGGGCTTCAGATGGCCCACCCATGCCGCTGGCCGTCGCGCCTGTCACCGTAGGTGAACTGCCCAAAACAGTGCTGCTGAATGATGCTATGGCAATGATGCCGGAATTGAAACTCTCCGGTTTTGAGAGGGTGGATGTTGTTGCCAGGGTTTCCAAAAGCGGCGATGTTCGAAAGGCAGACTATGAAGCTTTAGCGAAAGGCATTGAGGTTTCTGCACGTAAAACGGTGGAGCTGGAGATTGATGGTGGCGCAGGTTAAGGCCAGAATGCCCTTGAGATTTCTACGACGCTTCAGGAATTGACAGTGAAAATTCTGGTCATTGGTCCCTCCTGGGTTGGCGACATGGTGATGTCGCAAAGCCTTTATCGCACACTCAAAGTCCGGCACCCGGACGCCGTCATCGACGTGATGGCGCCGGCATGGTGCCGTTTACTGCTGGATTGCATGCCTGAAGTGAATGAGGCGATAGCCATGCCGTTGGGTCATGGCAAGCTGGAGCTTGGTGTACGACGAAAGCTGGGACTATCCCTGAAATCCAGACATTATGATCAAGCGATCGTTTTGCCCGGCTCACTAAAATCTGCACTGGTTCCGTGGTTTGCCGGCATTCCAAAACGTACTGGGTGGCGTGGCGAGATGCGCTATGGTCTGCTGAATGATATCCGTACTTTGGATGCTCACGCGTTTCCGTTAATGGTTCAGCGTTATGTAGCATTGGCATTCGATAAGTCTGCAATGACATCCGCACAGGTGATTCCTGAACCTTTATTGAAGCCTCAGCTGGTTGTTGACTCTGCAAGCGTGCAACAGGCGTTGCAATCCTTTTCCCTGAATATGGAACAGCCCACATTGGCACTTTGCCCGGGGGTAGAGTTCGGTCCCGCGAAGCGTTGGCCGGACTATCACTACGCCAAAGTCGCTGAATCCATGATTGCTCAAGGGTGGCAGGTATTACTGTTTGGTTCTGATAATGACAGGGCAGTCGGGGACGCTATTGTGGATGCCATTACGTCTGCACATCAAGGCGGATGCACTAATCTTGCAGGCAAAACATCGCTGGGACAGGCTGTAGAAATCCTCTCGCAATGCAGGGCGGCCATCAGTAATGATTCAGGGCTCATGCATGTTGCGGCAGCTGTTGGGTTGCCATTGGTAGCGCTCTATGGTCCGTCCAGTCCGGACTTTACCCCGCCCTTGAGTGATCAGGCCAAAGTGCTTCGATTAATTAAGGGATACCTTAAAATTCGGAAAGGCGATAGCGAGCAGGGATATCATCAGAGCCTGATTGATATTACCCCGGATATGGCGATCGATGCGCTACATGATGTGCTGGGTTCACAGAAAATCAATAAGCGTGAGGTTGTTGTTTGATAATACAGAGCGAGCCCTTCTGGGCCGAAAAGGAACCCGATAAAGAGGGCGTTGACAGTCTCACTGTCTACCCTGTTAGTAGCCTCAGTTGCAATTCCCAAGCCTAACCTGTTCTAATAACTTTTGTGGTTAAACTACACAGAATGTGTGCATTTGGCATTACAGCCTGTAGTACCCGTTACTGGATGCAGCCTCCAGCAGTGATCAAACGGCGGCCGCAGTCTGGTGTTCCTGGCGTCAAGGATAGGCGCTGACAGCCGTTGCCAGGCAAATGACACAAGAGTGCGACAACAGCCCTGAGCCAGATAGACCCAACGCTGTCTCAGAACAGGATTTCAGGACTCCATGCGTCTTAAATGTATCAAATTGTCCGGGTTCAAGTCGTTTGTAGACCCGACCACCGTATATTTTCCCAGCAACATGTGTGGTGTTGTCGGCCCCAACGGTTGCGGGAAGTCCAATATTATCGATGCCGTCCGCTGGGTGATGGGGGAGTCCTCCGCCAAGAACCTGCGGGGCGACTCCATGACCGATGTTATCTTCAAGGGCTCAAATAGCCGGAAGCCCGCCAGTTACGCCCATGTGGAACTGGTGTTTGATAACAACGAAGGTCGGATCACCGGTGAATATGCTGCTTACAGTGAAATCTCCGTCAAGCGCAAGCTCACCAGTGATGCCCAGAACACCTACTTTCTCAACGGCAACAAATGCCGACGCAAAGATATTATGGATATCTTTCTCGGTACCGGTCTGGGGCCGAGAAGCTACGCCATTATCAGTCAGGGCATTATCTCCAACCTGATTGAATCCAAGCCTGAAGAGCTGCGGGTTTTCATTGAAGAAGCGGCGGGTATTTCCCGTTATAAAGAACGTCGTCGTGAAACGGAAAACCGGTTGCGGCGAACCAATGAAAACCTGGAACGTCTCACTGACCTGCGTGAAGAGCTTGAACGGCAGTTATCGCATTTAAAACGTCAGGCCGAAGCCGCAGAGAAGTACAAGGAGTTTAAGCAGGAAGAACGGTTAAAGCGCGCCCAGTTGCATGCCCTGCGTTGGCAAGGTGTCGATAGTGGGGCGAAGTCCCAGGAAAGCGCCATTCGGGAATTTGAGATTCGATTGGAGGCTGCAATTGCCAAACAGCGTTCCAGCGATACCGATATTGAAAAACTGCGCCAGAGCCAGACGGAATATGCGGACAGCTTTAACAAAGTTCAGAGCCGTTACTACAGTACTGGTAATGAGATTACCAAGTTAGAGCAAACCATTGCTCACCGTCGCGAGCGTGCTGACCAGTTAAGTCGGGATCTTCAGGAGGCTGAAGCTGCCTGGCGGGAAAACCGGGAAAACTTGGAGTCGGATCAGGTCAAGCTTGAGCAGCTGGAAGAGGAAGTGCTGTCCATTGAGCCCGAGCTGGAATTGAGTCTTGCTGGTGAAGAAGAACATGCCATGGCGCTGATGGAAGCGGAAGAATCCATGCAGACTTGGCAGCACGCCTGGGATGAGTTTAACCATTCTGCCAGTGAGTCGCGCCGTGAAGCCGAAATAGAACAGTCTAAAATTCAGCATCTGGAGCAGGTGTTGGATCGTCTGGAAGAGCGTCTCAGAAAACATCAGGAAGAGATGTCCGGGCTTCAGGCTGAGCCAGTTGAAGAAGAGATTGAGCTGTTAACCGAGCAGCTGACTGAGCTGGAATTACAGATTGAGTCGTTGCAGCACACCCAGGAAGAAACGGGTGATCAGATTCATACAGTCAGGCAGGCGATAGCCGACGCCACCAAGCAGAAAGATGACTGCAGCCGCCGTTTGAATGAGGCGCGTGGCCGTTTTGCTTCATTGCAGGCCCTTCAGCAGGCGGCTCTGGGGCACAGCGACGGCGGTATCGAGTGGCTGGCCGGTCAGGGGCTGGCAGAGCAACCCCGTCTGGGTCAGCAGATCAAGGTCAAGCCAGGCTGGGAAACGGCTGTTGAAACCGTGCTGGGTGATTATCTCCAGGCTGTCTGTGTCGATGATGTGGATGCGGTTGCAACGGTGCTGGATTCCATGGTGGAAGCCAACCTGACGTTTCTTGCCGCCAATACCATAGCGTCGTCCACCAGAAAAACGATGGAGAAGGCGACGGCCCTGATCGACTGTGTTGAGGGTGCGGAAGCCGCGGAGACGTTGCTTCAGGGCATTTACGGTGCAATTACGCTAGACGAAGCCCTGGCTCTAAGACCCAACTTGGCACCAGGTGAGTCTGTAGTTACGCAGGATGGTGTCTGGCTGGGTGCCAACTGGTTACGTGTGATACGCGAGAATGATGCTGGAACTGGGATCCTGGCGCGTCAACAGGAAATTGAGTCGCTGGAGCTTGAGCTGGCTGAACTGGATGACCAGGAACAGACACTGACAGAATCCTTGGCGGAAAGCCGTGAGCGTCTTGAGCAGTTGGAACAGGCGCGTGAAGATGGCCAGCGTCAGCTTTCTACATTGAATCGTCAGGAAAGCGAGCTGCAGTCAGATCTGACCGCCCGCAAGGTGAGAGTTGAACAGCTGTTAACCCGTTACAGCCGGCTGCAGGAAGAGATTTCCGAGATCGAGGAGCAGCAGGCGCTGGAGCAGGAGGCCATGGGTGAATCCCGCCTGCGTCTTCAGGAAGCGCTGGATTGTATGGAAGGGGATGCTGAGCGTCGTGAGACGCTGCTTTCCCGTCGTGATGAGATTCGGGCCGATCTGGATCGTATTCGCCAGACTGCCCGACACAGCAAGGATATGGCCCATCAGCTGGAGTTGCGTAAACAATCGTTGACGGCCCAGATTGATTCTATGCGGCAGGCGGTTGAACGGCTGAAAATTCAGGGGGAACGGCTGGATGAGCGTCTTGGGCAGCTCCGTGAAAATCTCGCTCAGAGCGATGATCCGGTTGAAGACCTGCAGATCGAGTTGGAAGAGCTGCTGGCGCAGCGGGTCGAAGTCGAAGAAGAAATGATGGAAGCCCGTCGCCTCCTGGAAGACGTTGAGCACCAGATGCGCGACTACGAGAAAAATCGGGGTGAGGCAGAACACGAAGCTCAGTTGTTGCGTGATCGTCTCGAAAAATTGCGGATGGACTGGCAGGCACTGCAGGTAAGGCGTACGACACTGCAGGAGCAGTTGGAAGAAGACCAGTTCGACTTGGAAACCGTGCTGGCCAATATGCCGGATGAGGCCACAGAGACTGCCTGGGAAGAAGCGCTTGAGCGACTGGAAACCCGTATTCAGAGGCTGGGTGCCATCAACCTGGCGGCGATTGAAGAGTATGAGCAGCAGTCTGAGCGCAAACGTTACCTGGATGCCCAGAATGACGACTTGGCTGAAGCGATTGCAACGCTCGAAGGTGCGATCAGAAAGATTGATAAAGAGACTCGCAATCGCTTTCAGCACACGTTCGAACGCGTCAACAGCGGTCTGCAGGAATTGTTTCCCAAGGTCTTCGGTGGTGGGCGTGCATACCTGGAGCTGACAGGTGATGACTTGCTCAATACGGGGGTTGCCATCATGGCGCAGCCACCGGGCAAGAAGAACAGTACGATTCACCTGCTCTCCGGTGGCGAAAAAGCGTTGACGGCGATTGCGCTGGTATTCGCCATTTTCCAGTTGAACCCGTCGCCCTTCTGTATGCTGGATGAGGTTGATGCCCCTCTGGATGATGCCAACGTTGGTCGCTATGCACGGATGGTGACGGAAATGTCTGAAAAAGTGCAGTTCATTTATATCAGTCACAACAAGATTGCGATGGAAGCGGCGAACCAGTTGATCGGTGTGACTATGCATGAGCCTGGTGTGTCCCGACCTGTGTCGGTCGATATCGAGCAGGCTGCGGTGCTGGCTGCGGTGTAAGCATGTAAGAAAAGTGCAAAAGGGGTCGATATGGCCCCGCTTTTTTGCCAGACTGAAAAAGACGACGCATAGTGGTTGTTTTATGTGATTTTGTGCGGTTTTGCGATATTGTGATTGACAACCGATTGCGTTTAAATTCAGCTATTCCACCGGTGACTGCATGGGATGCGTAAGTTGAGCGTGAAAATGAACAGTCCCAGGCAATGGAACTCAATTTATAGGGTTAACGGGTAACCAAAGGCATGAGTTTTCGTGACTGGCTGATCATTCTGGGCGTATTGGCTGTCGTACTGATTATTGCAGACGGCTTTCGTCGTGTATGGCTTCACCGCCGCCGAGCCAATGAGCTGAATTTCGGGCTTGAAGAGATTAAGTGGCAGGATGATGAATACAGCAGTGAGTTGCCCAATGGTGGCGCTAGAACTGCCCAACATGGCGAGCCGGATAGCCGCGGCAGTATCGCTGCTGCTGACGTTCCGCAAGATAAACGTGTAGAGCCGTTTATTTCCGATTTTTCCGAGCCCACTCCCCGTAAAGTTGTGGAGGATCTTCCTGTTGATCGACAGGCGGACCTGTCCTATGAGGATGACGGGATTGAGTCCGAGGTTAGGGTTGTACGTGCAGAGCTGTCCGCTGAAAAGCAATCCGTTGAAGGCAAAGGCCAGCAGAGCCTGGATCTTGATCAGCCTGTCCCCGTATTGATGGATGTCGATGACAAGCGGCAAGCTGTTGATGAGCAGCCTGATACGGTGGCAGTAAAGAATAATCCATCCGTAAAAGAGAAAGAGAGTGTTGAGGCATTTTCTGCATTGGATCCTGAGCCCACTGAACCGGAATTCTCTGAATCACACCATGGCACTTTGAGGCAGGTTGAAGAGGTCTTAATCATCAACCTGATGGCGCGGAAGGGCGAAACTTTTGCAGGCAGTGATCTGTTGTCATTGTTTATATCGGAAGGGTTGCGCTTCGGTGAGATGAATATCTTTCACCGCCACATTCAACCGGATGGGCAGGGCGATATTCTCTACAGCGTGGCGAACGGTGTTGAGCCTGGTACCTTCAACCTGAAAACGATGGAACAGGATACCACGTCAGCCCTGAGCTTCTTCATGGGGTTGCCGCGGCCTGAAGGGTCGGAATCCATGCAGGCGTTCCGAATCATGGTGGAAGCGGTTTACCATATTGCCGAAGAGCTGGGTGGAGTGCTGAAGGATGAACGCCATAGTGTACTGACACAACAGACACTGGAACATTACCGTCAGCGTATCAGTGATTTCGAGCGCCGCAGGATGACACATCGCCGCAATAACAAGGCCAGGGTCTGAATCGCAACGGCATTCAAAACAGTGCATCCATGTGGCGCTGTTTATAAGACGCGTTTATCTGGCCATACCTGTGAGGGTATGGCCAGTTTTATTTGAAGTTCCCGGATAGTTTCATGTCGATAGAAGAAGTCAGCCAGCAGCTTGAGGCGTTACGCACAACCATAAACCAGCATAACTACCGTTATTATGTGCTGGATGACCCTGCTGTATCTGACAGTGAATATGATCGCCTGATGCAGGCGCTCAAAGCGCTTGAATCCCAGCATCCGGAAATGGTCAGTCCTGACTCGCCAACCCAGCGTGTGGGGGCCCAGCCGGTGGCAAAGTTTGGTCAGATCCGGCATGAAGTTCCCATGCTTTCCCTCGATAACGCCTTCAGCCAGGACGATTTGCAGGATTTCGATCGCCGTATTCATGATCGACTCAAGTCCGATGTCACTATTGAATATGCCTGTGAGCCAAAACTGGACGGTATAGCAGTCAGTCTGCTCTATGAGGATGGTGTGCTCGTCAGAGGGGCGACCCGGGGAGATGGGCAGACCGGGGAAGATATCACGCTAAATGTCAGAACCATTCCTTCAATTCCATTGAAACTGCTTGGTGCTGGATGGCCTGCGCGACTGGAAGTGCGAGGTGAAATCTATATGCCTCGTGCTGGCTTTTCGGCTTTGAATGAAAGGGCTATGAAAGCCGGTGAGAAGACGTTTGTGAATCCCCGTAATGCTGCGGCCGGTAGTCTGCGACAACTGGATCCCCGGATTACCGCTAACAGACCGCTGGAAATGTGTTGTTACAGTGCGGGGTTGGTTGAGGGCGGCACGTTACCCGATAAGCATGGTGAGGTACTGACGCAATTCCAGGATTGGGGCCTGAAAATCAATCCCGAGATGCGAATCGTTACAGGCATACAGGCCTGTGCCGACTACTACGAGAACCTGGCGGCAAAACGGGGCAGTCTGTCCTATGACATCGATGGCATTGTGTTCAAGGTGAACGACCTGAAACTTCAGCAGCAGCTCGGCTTTGTTGCCCGTGCGCCGCGTTGGGCCATCGCCCGGAAATTTCCGGCCCAGGAAGAAATGACCGTGCTGAAAAGTATCGAATTCCAGGTAGGCAGAACCGGCGCGATTACACCTGTTGCACGATTGGAGCCTGTTTTCGTGGGCGGGGTTACGGTCAGTAATGCGACGCTGCACAATATGGATGAGGTGGAGCGGCTGGATGCGCGGGCCGGTGATACCGTCATCATTCGGCGGGCCGGTGATGTAATTCCGCAGGTCGTGAAAGTGGTGTTGGAAAAGCGGCCGGAAGGCACTCTGCCACCGTTACTGCCAGAAAGCTGTCCGGTCTGTGGCTCTGATATCGAGCGCAGTGAAGAAGAGACCGTCGCCCGCTGTACGGGAGGTTTGTATTGCTCTGCACAGCGTAAAGAAGCGATACGGCACTTTGCCTCCAGAAAGGCTATGGATGTCGATGGGCTCGGTGAGAAGCTGATCGATCAGCTGGTTGATAAGGAGCTGGTGAGCACGATTGCTGACCTGTTCAGGCTGACGGAAGAGCAGTTGATCCGGCTTGAGCGAATGGGGGCGAAATCAGCAGCCAATTTGGTGGCAGCGCTGAAGACCAGCAAAACAACCACGTTGGCGCGATTTATCTACTCACTGGGTATTCGGGAAGTGGGTGAAGCGACCGCAGCTACGTTAGCGAGCCACTTCTGTACTTTGGAAGCACTGGAAGCAGCCAGCGTGGAAGAGCTCCAGACGGCTGATGATGTGGGTCCCATTGTGGCTCAGCATATCGCGCTGTTTTTCCGCCAGGCGCATAACCGGGAAGTGATTGAAGCCCTGCTGGCGCAAGGTCTCAATTGGCCGGGTATTGAGAAGCCGGAACAATTGGATGCATTGCCACTGGCTGGGCAAACCTGGGTGCTGACCGGCACATTGACGGCCATGACCCGTGACGAGGGCAAGGCCTATCTGCAGTCATTGGGTGCGAAAGTGGCCGGTTCTGTGTCGGCTAAAACAGCGCAAGTCGTTGCGGGTGAAAAAGCGGGTTCTAAACTGACCAAGGCGCAAAGCCTGGGCGTTTCTGTCATGGATGAGGAAGCTTTTATGGCATTTCTTCAGGATCATGGGATTGTCATGTCATGAGGCGCCTGTCGGGCGTCATACTGACGGGACTGTTATTGCTGCTGACCGGTTGCGCATCCACCACGCCGCCGGCACGCCCTGATAATCTGTGCAAGATTTTCAAGGAAAAGTCGTCCTGGTATAAGGCAGCGAAACGTTCCAATGAGCGTTGGGGGACACCGATACAGGTGATGATGGCGATTATGCACCAAGAATCCCGGTTCCGGCATGATGCGCGCCCGCCACGGCCTTGGTTTCTGTTTATACCATTACCTCGCCGGTCATCCGCGTATGGCTATGCACAGGCGCAGGACGGTACCTGGGATATGTACACGAATGAAGTCAGTGGTTGGTTCCAAAGCCGGGAAGATTTTGAGGACGCCATCGATTTTATTGGCTGGTACACCAATACTTCTCGCAAAAAGAATGGTGTTTCCCTCTGGCATGCTGACCAACAGTACCTCAATTACCATGAAGGGTGGGGTGGTTACCGCAGAGGTACCTATAAGAAGAAACCCTGGCTGATGAATGTAGCGCAGAAGGTGAAGTGGCGAGCGAGTGAATATGGGGAGCAGTTGCGACGCTGTAATTTATAAATGACGTGTGATAGCGCCCACGAGCCAAATATTTTTTCTACCATGTCACTCAATGATATGAATTTATCCTTGAGTCAGAAAGCCAGAATAGGCGTTTTCTATTCTGGTTTTCTTAACCGTTTCTTAGGGCTAAGTTACCCCTTGTGGTTGGTAGCACCAATGTCCAATGATTTTCTCGAACATGCGTGCAGTCGTCAGCCTATGACGCTCTGTTAGAGCGCGCCGCCAAGCGAGGTAATGAGTCATA
>MUIA01000282.1 GCA_002084115.1 Oceanospirillales bacterium LUC14_002_19_P2
TTAATAACGAAATCGCATCAATGAAATTTTGAAAGAGCCTGGAATTCATAACAGTCATCCCCTGATAGCCGGATGGTTCAGGGAGTATAGGTCAACCAACCATCAGGGGTAACTTAGCCTCCACTGAGCATTGTACTTGTATTCAGCACCGACAGACCATGCCCACGAATCTTTCCAGTTTTCAGGAACATGCGTTACAACGTCACCTGGGTTGATACCACCGACCATACCTTCATCAGCTATGGCGTTGACTTCATCAAAACTGCTCCATCCAGTCCACAGAGCCCCTGCCAGCAATGTCCAACGGTCATCCAGTTGATGCGTGATACCAATTTCAAACTTATCAGGTAACGTTAAATCAAGGTGACCTTTAGCCTTATCCTGCAAATTACCGGTTAGTTTCAAATCACCTTCAACAGTGAAATCAACCTTGGAGGTATATGACATACCAATGGTTGTCTTATCGGTGGCATTCCACAGCATACCGATATTCCAACCCCAGTCATCACCTTCCATCACAGAGTCCATTTCCAACCCTGCCTGACCACCTAAACTTTGGAACTTCTTATTTCCCAGTGTTCCTTCAATATGAGAAGCAAACAACCCCAAACCAAAAGACAGGTCATCATTGAATTTATATGAAAGGGTTGATTGCAGATTGATATTTGTCAGTTCAGTTTTGGTAGCCAGATACCGACCAGCAAAATCATCATCATATTCTGTCTTAGCGGCAAAAGGCACATACATACCAAAACCTACCGCCCACTTTTCATCGATAGGGGCAGCAAAATAAGCGGAAGAAACAAACGCTGTGCTTAGAAAATCACCGCCATCACCAGTTCCTGATGAAATCGGGGTATTACCAATGAGTGTGTTCCCCTTAGTACCACTGGCATTTTTAACTTCACCAGTTGGCATAACCACAGCACCACCAAACGTCCACTGCGCCTTATCTAGAAACGCAATACCCGCAGGGTTGGATGACATGATTGAAGCATCTTCAGGGTTAGCTGCACGACCGGCATTCGCAGTACCCGCAGCACCAGCCGACAATTCATACAACGCAAAGCCTGCGCCCTGCGCGACTCCGCTCGCAATACACGCGCTGACAGCCAGCGACACCAAAGACAGTTTGCCCGGATACGGCCTGAAGTTCATGCTACCCTCTGGTCATCCACCAGATTTTGTGTTGTGTGAAGTACGGATTGTGTTCAGCTCTTCTCTCGCAGCCCAATTACCCATTTACGAGAGATGCCTGTTTTTTTAATGCGGTTACCGGCAAGAACGCGGCGTTTTCTGCATTTTGACGGCGGCAGTCTACTGTCAGCCAAGACGGGCTGTCACCGGGGTCTTTGTGGTGTTTGCGTAACCCTTACATACACTCCAAAAAGAAAGCGGCAACAAAAAGACACAAAGCAAAACCAAAGTACTACTAGGTAGGGGTAACACTGAAAATTAGACGTATTAACCACGATTCCCATTTCTCACAACCGGTGACGGGAGCGACAAAAGAAACCACGATCAAACGCCTGATCAGCCGGGCAACGCGATACGCGGGAGAGCAATCTTGCGTATGACGGAAATCATACGCGTTGAAAATATCAATACACCGGCCAGAACTGTTGCCAATGTCGGATTAACGGACCAAGACAATAACAAAAGGTAAAAGAGACAGCCGATAATCGCAGGTGTTGCATATAGCTCCTCCTGCTTCAAGACCATGGGGACCTGCCCCGCCAGCATATCGCGGATTGCACCACCGCCAGCGCCAGTCAGCACCCCCATGATGATCGCAACCACCGGCTCAGCCCCAAAGGCCAGGGCTTTTTGTGCGCCAGCAATACTGAAAACGGCCAGCCCCATCGCATCAAAAATCTGCAGGATGCGCCGAATTCGCACCATCCAGTTCAATGTTGCCAGCCCCAGGACAACGGCGATCAGAATCACCCAGAGGTAGTGCGTATTCTGAATCCAGAATACCGGCGCACTCCCCAGCAGCGCATCACGGATCGTCCCTCCACCCACTGCAGTGACAAACGCCAGCACCAGGGCGCCGAAAAAATCCATATGACTTCGGCAAGCCAGCAGCACGCCCGAAATGGCAAATACCGCGGTACCGAACAGATCCAGCGCATATAGTGTCATGCCACTTTCCCCCTGCGGATCACCGGCATTGTAAAATGCCCGGTTTTACGGAATATTGTTTTTGTGGGTATGAATAATGACTCTGGTTTTTTCTTCTGCTCCCCATTACGCATTACCGTGTCATCAGTGATTGGTATAACAATAACGAGGTAACTATGACATCGTCGTATGATTCCGGACTCCGCATCAATGGTCAACGGCTTTGGCAATCCTTGATGATTATGGCCGAGATTGGCGCCACCACCGGCGGTGGCTGTAACCGACAGGCATTGACTCATGAAGACAAATTAGGCCGTGATCTGTTTAAACGCTGGTGTGAGGATGCTGGCTGTTCGGTGACCGTCGATGAAATGGGCAATATCTTCGCCCGACGGGAAGGCAGGCATGATACATTGCCGCCCGTCATCACCGGTTCACATCTGGACACCCAGCCTACCGGGGGGAAGTTTGATGGCGTTTATGGTGTACTGGCTGGTCTGGAAGTTATGCGCACTTTGCAGGAACAGGACATGCGTACTGATGCCCCACTGGAAGTGGTGGTATGGACCAATGAAGAAGGGGCACGGTTCTCACCCGCAATGATAGGCTCCGGTGTCTGGTCCGGTGTTTTTGATCTGGATTACGCCTGGCAACGAACCGACAAGGCCGGCATCACGCTTCAACAAGCCCTGGAAAGCATTGGCTATAAGGGTGACGTACCTGTAAAAGCACGCCCCGTAAAAGCCGCCCTGGAATTGCATATTGAACAGGGCCCAATACTGGAACAAGAGCAGCTGCAGATTGGCATACTGACGGGTATCCAGGGTATGTACTGGTTTGACCTGACCATTGAGGGACAACCGTGCCACGCCGGCCCAACCCCCATGAGCCAGCGCCGCGATCCGTTTTTGGGACTATCATCTATCACCCAAAAGCTTTATGAACTGGCGGAAGTGCATGCCCCTTGGGCACGGGTCACCTTTGGTGATATTCGGGCTGAGCCAGGAGCACGTAATACGGTACCTGAGAGACTGATTCTGGCGGTTGATCTTCGCCATCCGGACAGATCCGTGCTGGATTTCATGGAGAAGGCGTTTCGACAGATTGCTGAAAATGAATGCAAACGATTGGGGTTGGCACACAGTATTCACGAAGAATGGCGGCTACCGCCGGTCCCCTTTGATAGGCTGTGTATTAACGCCGTTCGTCACGCGGTTGAGCAACTGGGCTATCCCGCCATGGAGATGGTATCCGGTGCTGGCCATGACGCGGGCTACCTCGCCGGGGTTGCACCGACAGGCATGATCTTCGTACCCTGTGAGAAAGGGCTGTCTCACAATGAAGCAGAACACGCAGCGCCGGAAGACCTGGAAGCTGGCTGCAACGTGTTACTGCACGCCATGTTGGATTTGGCACAACAATGATTCTTATGCATAACACTTGAGGAACACCTGTTTGAAGACCCTTCTTGTTTACCTTGCCATGGGCTTTGCCCGCCTGATCGCATGGATGCCGCTGTCCGTGGCTCATGCCCTTGGCACCGCTTTCGGGTACCTGAGCTGGCGGTTGAACAACCGTCGAACGAAGATTAGCCGAACCAATATTCAGTTATGCTACCCACTGCTCAGTGACGATGACCGCGAGTCACTGGTAAAGCAAAGCATGATCGAATCCGGTAAAACCCTTTTCGAAGCGGGCATGACGTGGTTCTGGCCACTGGAGAAAGTGGATCGCCTGATCACCCGGGTAACCGGTATGGAGCACCTTCAGAAAGCGCTCGACGAAGACAAGGGCATCATTCTGATTTTACCGCATCATGGTACCTGGGAGATTCTCAACCACTTCCTGCGTCATCACCTGTACATGTACGCCATGTACAAACCGGCCAAAATCAAGGCACTGGACCGGTGGATCTATCGCTCCAGGAGCCGGGTTAAGGTCGGTTTGATTCCCGCCAACGTTACCGGTGTCAAAACATTGCACCGTGTACTGAAGGAAAAGGCGGTTGTTGCTGTGCTTCCTGATCAGGATCCTGGCCCCAAAAGCGGCGTCTTTGCCCCTTTCTTTGGCGAACAGGCCTGGACTGGCAAGCTGGTCAACAACCTTGCCAGCACTCACCCTGCGGCATTACTGAGCATGTACGCCAGACGGAGTGATAACGGTGGTTATGAGGTCGTTATTAAACCGGCGCCCGAGACCATCAGGGATAAAGATCCGGTCATTGCCGCTACCGCGATGAATGCCTCCATTGAAGAGTGCATCAACGAATGTCCGACAATGTACCAATGGAACTACGCCCGTTTTAAAACCCGCCCCGAAGGCAACGAAAAGCTTTACCGATTCAAGCGTAAGCACCGCAAGGAACAAAAGGCTCAGGCGCGCATTGCCACCTGATTAGTCAATTGAGGGTCAACTATCTTGCAAGCGGATATCGGCCATACCCGTTTGCGGCAGCGATGCCGCGGTAGTGTCGCCGGTCAGGACAGACCGTCGACACGAGCGTAAAACGGGTATGACCGATACCGGCATACCCACCACTATGACGCTTAAGGCTCTCGAATAATCACACTCTGCTGTTTCTTGGAACGCCCTAACAAGCGATCCTGAAACGCCATACCCACCGCTGAAACGACAAACGTCAGGTGGACAATGACATACCACATGATTTCTTCGCTCGGCGTATTGCTGGCATTCATAAACACCCGCAGCAGGTGAATGGATGAGATAGCCACGATCGATGTCGCCAGCTTCGCCTTCAGCGAGTCTGCATCCATCTTGCCCAGCCAGGACAGTTTTTCCCGCTCTACCTCACCCACTTCAAGCCGTGAGACAAAATTCTCATAGCCACTGAACATCACCATCAATGCCAGTCCGCTGACCAGCACCAGATCGACCATGCCAAGAATATGGAGAATCAAATCGCGTTCAGGCATTTCCAGCAGGTGTGAGTACAAGAGCCACACGTCCTGGAAAAACTTGATCAGGATCGCCAGCAGAATCAGCGACAATCCGAGGTACAATGGCGCCAGAAGCCAGCGCGCCGCGTAAATACAGGTATCAAAAAACTTCTCTATCATGGTCCCCCACCAGAAAGCCTAAACTGGCGGGGGATAAAATACCTGATGAAACGTGGAAAAAACAGAAAAACCGGACAGCGGTTCAGCCCCGGTTCAGTCACAACATCGCTGTAATGTGCTTAGTTGGATTAGTTCAGATTTGATCTGACAATTCATCCTTCAGAAAAGGAGAGGGTTACCGATTCAGATAGAGGGTGCAATCACTTAAATCTGAATCATCAAAAAGGTAACCCTCATGATTCATAC
>MUIA01000190.1 GCA_002084115.1 Oceanospirillales bacterium LUC14_002_19_P2
TATTGTGGATTGTTGCTGCAATGCCTGGAATAAACTGTGTAGCGAGGCTGGACGGTTGTTCAGTTTATGCTCTCGCCAGTGGGCACTTATGCAGTAGTTAGAAAAGGCGATTGGTATTACTATATAGGGTGTCGAATATATTGAAGGTTTTTATCAATATACGCAGTGCTGGATAACGTCAAAGGTACTTAATTCATAATGGTAAAGATAAGCAGCTTTCTTTGTTGAAGCTGCTTATCGTTTGATGTTACTAAAGCAAAAGCTGTTTAAATTCCAGCCACAATATCCTTGCTGAAGCTCTTCTCGCAATACTTGCACTTCATCTGCAGAGACTCTTTGGACTGGCGCAGGGAGAAGTGGGTCTGTACCGGCTCATTGTGGGTGATGCAGTTGGAGTTCGGGCATTCGAACACACCTTCGATGGACTCCGGAATGCTCATTTCGAACTTGTTCTGCACCTTGTACTCATCAATCACGTTGATGGTGGCGCCCGGTGCGAAGATGGCCAGCTCGTTTGCTTCCTTTTCGTTGAACAGGCGATTCTCGACCTTGATGATATCCTTCAGTCCCAGATCCTTGCTGGGCAGGTTGAAGCCGACGGTAATGCGGACATTAGTGCCCAGCAGTTGCAGCTGCTTGAGGATCTTGATGCCCTGACCGGCCGGGATATGGTCGATAACGGTGCCCTTGCGGATCGCTTCTACCTGGAGTTTATCCTTCTCAACCATGATGTCCTGCTCCTCAGATCGTTTCGTTCAGTATCAGCGCCAGCAGCGCTTCCCGGGCGTAGACTCCGTTTTCCGCCTGTTGGAAGTAGTAGGCGTAAGGGGTGCTGTCCACGTCCACGTTAATCTCGTCGACCCGGGGCAGTGGGTGCAGGACGCGCAGGTTGGGCTTGGCTTCTTTCAGGGTTTCCGCACTGAGGATGTACTGGGAGGCGATCAGCTTATATTCGGTCTCGTCGAAACGCTCTTTCTGTACCCGGGTCATGTAGATGATGTCTACATCGTGGGCGATCTCTTCAATGCTCTGGGCGGTACGCCAAGTGATGCCTTTCTCATCCAGTTCTTCCAGAAGGTAGTCCGGCATGGCCAGGGCGTCAGGTGAAATGAAGGTAAATTCGGCGTTGAAGTGGCTCATCGCCTGGGTCAGGGAGTGGACGGTGCGGCCGTATTTCAGGTCTCCGACAAAGGCGACTTTGAGGTTGTCCAGTTGGCCCTGGCATTCGTGGATGCTGAACAGATCCAGCAGCGTCTGGGTGGGGTGCTGGTTGGAGCCGTCACCACCGTTAATCACGGGAACGCTGGCGAACTCGGAGGCGACGCGGGCTGCGCCTTCCTGAGGGTGGCGCATGACGAAGGCGTCAGTGTAGGAAGAGATAACCTGTACAGAATCTGCCAGAGTTTCACCCTTCTTGGCCAGCGAAGTGTTGCTGCCGTTGTCGAAACCGATGAAGGTGCCGCCCAGTCGCTGCACGGCGGTTTCGAAGGAGAGCCGGGTCCGGGTGGATGCTTCGAAGAAACAGCTGGCAATGACCTTGCCTTTCAGCAGATCCGGCCGGGGTTCCTTTTTGAGGCTTTCGGCGGTGGACACAATCAGCTCCAGCTCCTCACGGGTAAGCTCGGGGATGGAAACAATGTGTTTCTGGTAGAGAGGATTAGCCATGTTTCAGCGCACCTGTCCTTTTCCTGGGGTGAAGTCTGAAAGCCGGCTGCCGATCAGGCAGGCGGTTTCCCTGTTGTGGTTCGAGCGGATTGCGATCAAAAAAAAGCCCCTGAAATAAGGGGCTTTTTAAAATGAATAGCGATAAATGGGGAATAACAGCGCAGGGCTCAACACTGTGTGCCATTCGGTGTGTGTTTGTGCGTGCGGCGCAAATCATCACTGGCGGTTATCCCTGCTGCAAAACAATTCTGAAAATGCGTCCGGCCAGAGGGCTTCGGACAAATTGTGCGGCATTATACGGATGGCCGGTTCTGGGTCAAGCCGATTTTCATATGTTTTCGTCTGACGCCAGTCAAAGCTTTCTGACCGTTTTTCTATCAATGTATCCCGCTGACAGGCGGCTGACAAGGGCATTGAACGGTTGCTGTGTTAGTTGCGCTTGCTTAGTGGTCAGTTTCCCGGACAGTGTCAGGCCTGTCCGGGATCGGCCGCATGATTTAAGGGTTGCTGATCGTTTGATGGTCTGAATCAGAGGTGAAGAGCATCTTGATATCTTCAAGAATGCCATACAGACAGGGCAGTAATACGAGCGTGATCAGCGTCGCAAACAGAATGCCGAAGCCCAGCGAGATCGCCATCGGGATCATGAACCGTGCCTGACGTGAGGTTTCGAAGATCATCGGCGCCAGACCGCCAAAGGTCGTAATGGTGGTCAGCATAATGGGGCGGAACCGGCGTACACCTGCCTGCTTGATGGCTTCATAGCCATTCAGCCCTTTTTGTTGCTGCTGGTTGGCATAGTCCACCATGATCAGACTGTCATTCACCACCACACCGCACAGGGCCACAATGCCGAACAAACTTACCATGCTCAGGGTATAGCCCATCAGCACATGACCAATCACTGCCCCGACCACGCCGAACGGTATCACCGCCATCACGACGAAGGGTTGCGAATAGCTCCGGAACGGTATGGCCAGTAATACGTAGAGCATCATCAGCGCCAGGGTGCCGCCTGTTACCATGCTGGAAAGACTTTCCCGCTCATCGGCCTGACGTCCCTGCAGGCTGATATCCAGAGCCGGATAGGCCGCCTGAAGGTTGGGAAATACCGACTTTCCCAGGGCGGCAATGACCTGAGGCGTCTTGCCCAGAGGGGTGACATCCGCTCTGACGTCCACAGTTCGACGGCCGTTGCGGCGATTGATCGTGGAGGCGGACTCATCACGGATCACGTCGGCGACCTGGAGCAGCGGCACATCGTCACCGGCCGGGGTTCGGATCATGAGCTGCTCAAGGTCATACTCGCTAATACGCTGGTATTCCGGCAGGCGAACCATGACTTTGACTTCATTACTGCCCCGCTGCTGGCGGAAGGCCTGGGCGCCATAAAATGATGAGCGAACCTGGGTGGCCAGATCCCGGGCTGTCAGTCCTAGGCTACGACCTTCCGGGCGAATCTTGAAGCTGAGCTGAGGCTTGCCGCTGGCAAAGGTGTTCTCAATGTCGGAGACGCCCTGGAACTGGGCCAGGTCCTCGGCCAGTTGTTCACTGGCGGCTTTCAGCAGGGCGGTATTGCGATGGCTCAATTCAACGGTAAGTGCGGAGCCACCGCCAGGCCCCCGTCCTGTGGCTGAGAATGCCAGTCCCTGAATACCGGGTATCTGCCCGACAGCTTCACGCCAGAGTTGGGTGACTTCGGTGGTGCTGACTGGTCGGACACCGTTTTCCTGCAGGTGCATGAACACCTTGACTTCATTGCCGTTGATCCGGGCTTCGATGCTGTTCAACAGACGGTCACCGCCATTATTTTCTGCCACCTGGTGTGCCGCGGTTTCCAGTTGTTCACGTATGGCTTCAGCCTGACTGAGAGGATTGCCGTAGGGAAGGGTGGCGGTCGCCGTGGCACGGTCGGATTCGGTGCGGGGCATGAGGGTAAAGCCCAGTCGTCCGCTGCCCATGAAGGCGATAGCAATCATCAACAGTGCCATGCCAATCGCCATGGTCAGGTAGCGATGGTCCATGATCTGTGTGATCGCTGGCTGGTAGCGCTGCCGGATAAACCCCTGTAGGCGACGATCCACGCTTTCCTGGAAGTGATCCAGTCGACGACCGAGTTTGCTGGCCGGACGTTTTTTCATCCAGGCCAGATGCGCCGGCAGGATGAACAGGGATTCAATCCAGGAAATCAGGAATACACTGATGACCACGATGGGAATCACCATGAAGATCTTGCCCAGGAAGCCAGGCAGGAAGAGGATCGGCAGGAAGGCTACCACATTGGTGAGAATGCTGAAGGTCAGGGGGACGGCGACCTGTCGGGTACCGATAATCGCCGCTTTGTGGAAGTCCATGCCCTGCTGCATGTTTTCATAGATGTTTTCGCCGGCAATGATGGCGTCATTCACCACGATACCCAGGGCAATAATAAAGGCGAACATCGACACCATGTTGATCGAGACATCCAGCCCGGGCAGTATCAGTAGCGCGCCCAGGAATGAGATGGGGATGCCCATGGTGACCCAGAACGCCAACCGGAACTCCAGAAACAGGCCCAGTACAACCAGCACCAGCAGTAGTCCCATGAAGGCGTTTTTCAGTAGCAGATCCATCCGTGCCCGGTAGATGTCTGAATCATCATCCGCAACGACCAGACTGATGCCGGGCGGCAATTCTGCGGTGATGTCTGACAGTGCATCATGGACCGCATCGGAAATTCCAATAAGCGTCTGGTCTCCGACCCGGTACACCGTGATGGCGATGGAGGGGTTGCCGTTCCAGGTGTTGTAGACATCACTGTCTTCAAAACCATCGTTGACGGAGGCCACATCGCCCAACGTCAAGAGACCGCCTCCAGGCGTAGTGAGCAGTGGAATACCTGCGAACTCCCGTGCCCAGTCGCGCCGCTCCTGAACCTGCAGGCTGATTTCCCCCCCCTTCCGTTTTCAGGGTGCCGCCGGACAGGTCCAATGCACTGTTGCGTATCGTATTGGCGACGTCCGTCAGAGTCAGCTGGTAACGGCGCAGGGTGTCGCGATTGACCTCCACTTGGATTTCGTAGTTGCGCGCACCATCCAGTTCAGCCTGGGTAATGCTCGGTGATTGCAGTAATTGATCACGGATCGTCTCTGCCTGTTCCCTCAGGGTGACTTCATTCACATTGCCGTGCAGTACCAGGTCCAATACCGCATGTTTTCTCCCGCCCAGACTGACGACGGGCTTTTCGGCTTCTTCCGGAAAAGTACTGATGCGCCCGACAGCCTGTTCAATCTCCTGCAGGGTGCGGTCGGGATTGGCGCCGTTCATCAGCTCCGCAGAAACCATTGCACTGCCTTCACTGCCCCGGGCGGTGATTTCCTCGATGCCTTCGATGCCACGGATTTCATTTTCAATTGCGAGAACGATCCCCTGTTCGACTTCTTCCGGCGTCGCCCCGGAGTAGGCGACGCTGACATTGACGATATCGAGGGTGAATTCTGGAAATACCTCCTTGCGGATCTGCATGGATAGCATCAGACCGCCAATCAACAGGAACAGCATCAACAGGTTGGGCGTAACCCGGTTGTTGACCATCCAGGCGATAGGGCCACGGTTAAGGGATGCTCGGCTCATAGAGGCTGATCTCCCTTTGATTGGGGAGCGCTGACCAGCTTATTAACTCAAGTTACGCACAAGACTGAAAATACGGCATTATTGCCGGTATGAAACACGATCTGATTGAGCTGTACTCTGACTACCTTCTGTCCTCTTTTGGCAAAACAACCGCAACCGGTT
>MUIA01000162.1 GCA_002084115.1 Oceanospirillales bacterium LUC14_002_19_P2
TGCAGAAACGATGCTGCACTCAGGCTTTATCATGGGCAGTTTGGCCGGATCTGCCACCCCAGGTTGATCTGGT
Source organism: Oceanospirillales bacterium LUC14_002_19_P2 (assembly GCA_002084115.1). Taxonomy (GTDB): domain Bacteria; phylum Pseudomonadota; class Gammaproteobacteria; order Pseudomonadales; family Endozoicomonadaceae; genus Kistimonas. The sequence goes on from MUIA01000162.1 coordinate 74, forward strand.
GCAAAACTTGCTCATGAGCTTCCTCGGATGACCGTCGGAGTGCCGGCGGTGATAACAACAATAAAGAAAGCAGGGAATTATCATGAGCAAGACTCTTCTCAAGCAAAGCCTTCTGTCTGTTGCCGTAGCCGGCGCCATGGGCATGGCCAGTGTGTCCCAGGCGGATGTGGTGATTGGTGTGGCCGGTCCCCATACCGGTGCCTACGCTGCATTCGGTGAGCAGCTCTGGAAAGGGGCAGAACAAGCTGCCAAGGATATCAATGCCAAAGGGGGCATTAACGGCGAACCCATTAAGCTGGTAAAAGCGGATGATGCCTGTGAGCCTAAACAGGCGGTCTCTGTCGCCAACCGACTGGTGGATTCTGATGGTGCGGATTTTGTGATTGGCCACTTCTGCTCATCGTCCAGTATTCCTGCTTCCAAGATCTACGATGAAGCCGGTATCTTGATGATCACGCCTGCGTCTACTAACCCAAAACTGACTGAACAGGATTTTGACCAGGTCTTCCGTATCTGTGGTCGGGATGATCAGCAGGGAACTGTTGCCGCTGAACACATTGTCAATGAACTGGGCGCGACCAAGGTAGCTGTGCTGCACGACAAAGACACCTATGGCCAGGGTCTGGCAGACGCTATGAAAGCCCATATGAACAAGCTGGGTGTAAAGGAAGTACTGTATGAAGGTCTGACCCGCGGTGAGAAAGACTTCAATGCTCTGGTTACCAAGATCCGTTCCAGTAAGGCAGAAGTCGTTTACTTTGGTGGTTTGCACTCGGAAGCGGGTCCACTGGTCCGTCAGATGCGTGAGCAGGGTGTGGAAGCCGAGTTTATCTCCGGTGACGGCATTGTTTCAGAAGACTTCCTGAAAGCTGCCGGCGGCGCGACTTTTGTTAATGGCGTACTGATGACCTTTGGTGCAGATCCCCGTCAGATCCCTGATGGCAAGGAAGTCGTCAGCAGCTTCCAGAAAACCGGTTATGAACCTGAAGGTTATACCCTCTACTCTTATGCGGCGATGCAGGCCATTGTCGCTGGCGCAACGGCGGTTGAAAGTACCGATGGCGCCAAAGTCGCTGCTTGGCTGAAGGACAACACCGTCTCTACCGTACTTGGCAAGAAAGCCTTTGACGACAAGGGTGATCTGGAAGTATCCGACTACGTCATGTACCAGTGGGGTAATGACGGTTCTTACGGTCAACTCTGATCCGGCAAAGGGCTTCGGGTAATCCCCGAAGCCCTTGCAGTTGTACGACCGGGTGAGACGACCCGTCTATCCGGTAATAACAATAATTCAAGTCGTAACCGGGTAACCTATGGATCCCTCAATTATTCTTCAGCAGCTGATTAACGGACTCACCCTGGGTTCTGTGTACGGGCTGATCGCCATCGGCTATACGATGGTGTACGGCATTATCGGCATGATCAATTTTGCCCATGGTGATGTCTACATGGTCTCGGCGTACCTGACTGCCATCATCATTGCCATCCTGGCTTTCTTCGGAATTGAATCGTTTCCCATCATTTTGCTGGCGACGCTGGCGTTTACCATTGTCATCAACGGCGTCTATGGCTGGACCATTGAGCGGGTCGCCTATCGACCGTTGCGGAGCTCTACACGACTGGCACCGTTAATCTCGGCGATCGGCATGTCGCTGGTGCTACAGAATTATGTGCAGATTAGCCAAGGCGCGAGGAACCAGGGAGTGCCGGTGCTGCTGGAAGGCAGTATTCGTATCAATATGGGTGATGGTTTTGTCCAGATGTCGTATATCCAGATGCTGATTGTTATCGCGGCACTGCTGGGGATGGGACTGCTGACCTGGTTAATTCACCGCACCAGTCTGGGCCGTAAGTGCCGGGCTACCCAGCAGGATCGCAAGATGGCCTCCATCTTGGGTATTGATACCGATAAGGTGATCTCTACCGTCTTTGTTATCGGCGCATCCATGGCGGCGCTGGCTGGTGTATTGGTCACCATGAATTATGGAACCTTCGACTTCTATGTCGGTTTTATCACTGGCATTAAGGCATTCACGGCAGCGGTTCTCGGCGGAATAGGCTCTTTGCCGGGGGCCATGTTGGGCGGCATTATTCTTGGCCTGTCGGAATCTCTCTTTTCGGGCATGATCAATACGGATTACAAGGACGTTTTTGCATTCAGTCTTCTTGTGCTGATCATGATCTTCAAGCCGAGTGGTCTCCTGGGTAAGCCGGAAGTGGAGAAAGTCTGATGCAGTCAAACGCACAAACAACTACCCCATCCGGAACCCTTGACTGGAAGCGCAGCCTGATTGATACCTCAGCAGCAGCGTTGCTGTCGCTGGTGATTTTCGGACCCATGATCGGCTTCCTGCTGGATGGTTATGACTTCAAGTTACGCATGGAAACCCTGTTTGCTGTCGTCGGTGTGATTGCAGTCGGACGATTGGCGATGTCGCTGTTTGTCCAGACGGCAGCAGGTCAATCATTGCTGCAACGCTTTGGTGATCGAAAAACGGGTGTCTATGTCAAACCTGTCGGTGAGAAGAGTAATCTCCGCTATGTCATTCCACTGTTGTTTATTGCCGGTTTGATCTTTCCTTTTGTAGCAACCAAATACTGGATCACTGTAGTCATTCTTGGCTTGATATACGTACTTTTGGGTTTGGGACTTAATATTGTTGTTGGCTTGGCGGGGCTGCTGGATCTGGGATTTGTGGCGTTTTATGCCATTGGCGCTTATGGCTTGGCGCTGGGCTATGAATACCTTGGGTTAGGGTTCTGGGCCATGTTGCCCCTGGCGGCATTAATGGCAGCGGTGTTCGGGGCGTTACTGGGTTTTCCGGTTCTGCGCATGCACGGGGATTACCTGGCGATTGTCACCCTTGGTTTCGGTGAAATTATCCGGCTGGTGTTGAATAACTGGACGGCCTTTACCGGTGGTCCCAATGGTATGTCAGCCCCTGCGCCGACGTTGTTTGGGTTGGAGTTCAAGCGCCGTGTCAAGGAGGGAACACCGTTCCATGAGTTCTTTCGTCTGGAATACAGCTCAAACTATAAGTTTATTTTTATCTTCCTTGTGCTGCTGGCTCTTGTTTGGGTTGTGTTGCATATCAATAAACGACTGACTCGCATGCCTTTGGGGCGTGCCTGGGAAGCACTGCGTGAAGATGAAATTGCCTGTCGGTCACTGGGGATAAACCATGTGGTGGTCAAGCTGTCAGCGTTCATGACAGGGGCGGCCATTGGAGGGATTGCCGGTGTTTTCTTTGCTACCTACCAGGGGTTTGTAAATCCTTCGTCGTTTACCTTCTTTGAATCCGCCCTGATTCTGGCGATTGTCGTGTTGGGCGGACTGGGATCTACCCGTGGCGTTGTCGTTGCGGCATTTGTATTAACCATCCTGCCGGAGGTGTTGCGGGATTTCGCCGAATTCCGGGTGTTGATGTTCGGTGCATTAATGGTCTTGATGATGATCTGGCGGCCCCGGGGGCTAGTGCGGTTAAGTCGTGAATCACATTCGCGGCCAAAAGGAGAATCATCAACCGGCATGTCGCCTGCCATGGGAGGTGCACAATGAGCACGGATATTCTCAAGGTTGATCAGCTATTGATGCGTTTTGGCGGGATAAAGGCGCTAAGCGATGTGTCTTTCAGCGTTAGGCGAGGTAGCATCACGGCACTGATTGGACCCAATGGCGCGGGTAAAACCACGGTATTTAATTGCCTGACCGGTTTTTATAAGGCAACAGCAGGTCGCATTGTCCTTCATGCCAAAGGTCGCGAAACGGATATTGGTCAAGTACTGGGAGAGGCATTTCAACCTAGGGATTTTCTGAATCCGGTTCAGTTCGGTTCACGCCTCTATTTCAAAATGTTTGGTGGTTCGCACCAGGTCAACCGGGCGGGTATGGCTCGCACATTCCAGAATATCCGTCTGTTTAAGGAGATGACGGTGTTGGAAAACCTGCTGGTAGCGATGCATATGCAAATGAACCGCAACATGATGTCCGGCCTTTTGAATACCCCGGGTTTTCAGCAATCGGAAACCAACGGGCTGGAAAAAGCCTGGTACTGGCTGGATGTGGTCAACCTTGCTGAGCATGCCAACCGGCTGGCCGGGGAATTGCCCTATGGCCAGCAGCGACGGCTGGAGATAGCCCGGGCCATGTGCACAGGACCGGATCTGGTTTGTCTGGATGAACCGGCGGCTGGCCTCAATCCCAATGAAACCGTAGAGCTGAGTGCCATGATCCGCCAGCTGCGGGATGATTTCGGTGTGACGGTTTTACTGATTGAACATGATATGGGCATGGTCATGAATATTTCCGACCATATTGTGGTGCTGGATCATGGTGAGGTGATAGCCAGCGGCAAACCCGCCGCGATCCGGGACGATCCCCATGTGATTGGTGCCTACCTCGGCACTGATGAGGAAGATATGCTGGAAGCGGCCGTTTAAGGAGAGAATGATGAGTACAACCCCAGCACTGCTTGATATCCGCAATGTGGATACGTTTTACGGTCCGATACAGGCACTTCGGAATGTTTCACTGACGGTGCAGGAAGGGGAGATTGTCAGTTTGATTGGGGCCAATGGCGCTGGGAAATCAACCCTTTTGATGACGCTGTTTGGCCAGCCCAAGGCATCATCTGGGCAAATCCTGTTTGCCGGGGAAGACCTTCGAGAGGTAAGCACACCGGATATTGCCAGTAAGGGGATTGCCCTGGTGCCGGAAGGGCGTCATGTTTTCCCCCATATGACGGTGGAAGAGAACCTGATGATGGGAACCGTTGCTATCGGGACAGAACATGCCGAGGAAGACAAGGCTCGGATGTATGAGCTGTTTCCCCGATTACGGGAACGCTCAGGGCAGCGAGCCTCAACGCTCTCCGGCGGTGAGCAGCAGATGCTGGCGATTGTCCGGGGATTAATGAGTCGCCCCCGGCTGCTGCTGCTGGATGAGCCCAGCCTTGGGCTTGCCCCCATCATCGTCAAGCAGATCTTCAAGATCCTGCGGGAAGTGGCTCGGCAGGGTATGACGATATTTCTGGTGGAACAGAATGCCAATCATGCGTTGAAGCTGGCAGATCGTGGTTATGTGATGGTCAACGGTGTGATTCGGATGACAGGAACCGGCGCAGATCTGTTAACTAATAGTGAAGTTAGGGAAGCTTACCTGGGGGGGCATCAGGCGGCTTGATGAAGGACTGCTAATCCATGAGGGGTGCCAGTTTTATTACTGGTACTACTCCATTTAGTAATAATACCAATCGCCTTTTCTAACTACTGCATAAGTGCCCACTGGCGAGAGCATAAACTGAACAACCGTCCAGCCTCGCTACACAGTTTATTCCAGGCATTGCAGCAACAATCCACAATATC
>MUIA01000457.1 GCA_002084115.1 Oceanospirillales bacterium LUC14_002_19_P2
TTGAGTGACTCATTACCTCGCTTGGCGGCGCGCTCTAACAGAGCGTCATAGGCTGACGACTGCACGCATGTTCGAGAAAATCATTGGACATTGGTGCTACCAACCACAAGGGGTAACTTAGCCTACTGCCATTATTCGCATTCACCCAGTCACCGGGAGAAACGGTAATATTGTTATTTCCATTGCTGGATAAACGAACACGGTATTGAATGGCATCACCGGGCTGCGTCAGTAGAAATGTATCGTTCTGCCCCGGCCCGCCACTGGCACGAATGCGGTAATTCCCCCCACCGGTCACAAAGACACAGAACGGCTCCTCCTGACGGTAACGGTTATTGTTGGCGTTCCGCTCGGTCAACACCATATCGTCCAAACCACTGATTTTGATCAGGCGTGGCAAGCGCACCGTAAAATTCACATCGCCATGATAGCCTGCGGAGTCCTGCCCAATATCCACATTGAATGAACCTGTGTAAGTCCCCGGATTTGCACTTTGCAGATCATCCGAAGACACTTCGAACCGCAACCATGCCTGCGAATAAGGGTCATCATTACAAGACAACGCCCCCTGTTGATCAGAGGTCAGGTTATTCGGCCCCGGTGATTCCCAGACAGACCCACCACTGACCGGGGCACCACCACGCCACTGGAAATTGACAGGCAATGTACTGCCACCATTTTGCAGAACAAATTCACCGTTGCTGTTATCGCCCCCCACCTGCACATCAAAGACCAACCGGTTCCATGCACTGGAATTGCTGTTAAGTGATGGTGTGGTGTAGGACAAAATACAGTACTCCTGTTCACCAAAAACGACGCTTCCGGTTCCGACAAGATCCTCGTTCTGAATCACAATATCCTGATTCTCAAGGCCGACAATATCAGTGCAACGGTAACCACCGCTGATGCTGTCACAGTCAAGGGCGGCACTGGCAAAGCCTGAATACAGACCAAGGCTCACAGCCATCACCAGCAACTTTGCCAGTGTCTGACATCTTTTCCCTGTCAACCGATACCAGACCATCACGCAACCGAGGAGCCTTCTCTGAAGGTTTTTTATTATTGTCGGAGTACTACCAAGCATATATTGAGCCAGCGTCGTTAATTATCGATCATTCCCCTTTTATTCAACTGCCACATGGGCTAATAGCAGCCATTCTGATATTTCAGGCGATCAAACTATCAGCCTAAGCACAAAACAGCATTTCCCGCTATGACCCTGAGTGTCAGTTTTTTGCCTGCAAAATGTCAACTGCCTCACAATTTAAAACAATACTCTGTCCAATTGCCGGGCTTCACCTGCACACAAAGCACAATCGCACCAACCACATCGCAGTCACTCTGGATTCAGTCACAACATTCTTTCTGGTAAAACATGTCAGTAGTCGTATATATTTGACGATGACATACTACTCATGCAGTCTGACAGCCATGTATTGCCAGTGCTCTGGCTATCCAAACCTCTTAAAGAGCCATCATGGTAACACACATACCGGGCTTAGCACGTCTTCTGTCGTTTATAGTGCTACTCTTAATCGTTACAACAGACGCTGCAGCCCTTGCCTGTGACCCTTACTCATCACCGGCAGCCTCCCCACGTACGCGAGATATGGCCTTATCGGTCTGTGAAAACAGCGCCAAGCGAAACGACTTATCAACCTATACCGCCAGCTGGCCCAGTGATGGTCAATTAGCAGGCACCATCCCCTTCCAGATTCGATCCTGCGGTGATTATTACTGCAACCGGGCAACACGATTCACCCTGCGCAGCAATAGTGTGACACTTTCCAATGGCACGTCAGAAATCCCACTGACCGTTAAGGTTCGCCAGCTTCATACCGGCACCACTCTGACCTTTCCAGACAACCGCACATGCGGCAGCGGCGCGGCCAACTGTCCTTTTCAGGGTGCTGGCAGGCAAACCAACATCAGTCCGGATTACTGTGAGTCCTGCGTAAACTTTGAGTTACTTATCACTGCAGACCTCGCAGCACTGCAGAGCAGTGGTACATTGACGCAATCCGGCCTGCACAGTGGCACGCTGGTCTTTCGGATTGATCAGGCTATCGACTCATCCAACACCGGCAGTGGCGATTCTGGCCACGAGCGCGATGTGGACGTAACGATTCAGCTCAATGTGCCTGACCTGTTACAGATCAGTGGTCTCAGTGATATCACGATGACGCAAAACAGCCCTGTTAGCAGTGGCAATTACCTGGCAACGCATGAATTCTGCGTGTATCGCTCAGGCAATGGCAAATTCAAGATCCAGGCTGAAGGGACAGGGGTTTCCACCGGCAATGCTTTCAGGCTCAGCGGCACCTCACAGTTTGTCGAATACCAAATGCATATAGGACGCATCGGCCGCCAATCGGTCAACTACCGACAAGGAGACACCAAATCCCGTGGACACTGGCGAGGAAACTGCCCACCTGCCAGCAATAACCCATCGGGGAATACCAATATGTTTCTGGAAATACGGGTGAACCAATCTCAGGCAAGCAGCCTGCCTGCTGGCATTTACTCCGATACGATGACCCTAATCGTCACGCCAAACTGACAATCGACGGGATGCTCGGCATTCAGCCAAGACAGTCAATTTATGCGGATGTTGCTCTTTGCAAAACCCTGTTGCAGCCTGTGATGGATTCCACTTGTTGCCTGCCACTCAATATGCAACCTGACTTAACCCTTCTGCGTCGCCCTCAGAAGACGTTATTCATCTCATACCAGTAATGCCATTACACTATGAACTCTCCAACTTTTAACTTGTGACAGTATTTCGCTATGCTCCATGTTGTCCTTTACCAGCCTGAAATCCCCCCCAATACTGGCAACATCATTCGGTTGTGCGCCAATACCGGCTTCAACCTGCACCTGATCCGCCCCCTGGGTTTTGCACTGGATGACAAGCGGATGCGCCGTGCGGGACTGGATTACCACGAGTTTGCCGCCCTGCAACTGCACGACAGTTATGAGGCTTTTCTTGACGCGGTAAAACCCGGAAAGGTCTACGCCCTCAGCACCAAGGGCACCGCCTGCTATACCACACCGGAATTCCAGCCTGGCGACGCGCTGATGTTTGGCCCGGAAACCCGGGGATTACCCGTCGATCTCAGGGAGTCACTCCCCAAAGACCAGGTACTGCGTTTACCCATGCAGGCCGACAGCCGGAGCATGAACCTGTCCAATACTGTTGCGGTCGTGCTGTACGAATCCTGGCGACAACTGTGTTTTGAAGGCGGGATATAAGCGGGAAGAGATCGTTAGAAAACACAGGCAGTATCAAAACCGCCTGTGTTTGAGGGTATTACTGAACGGACTCAGCCGCGGCTTCCTGCTGGGCCTGCTGCATGGCCTGGGCATACAGCGCGTCAAAGTTGACCGGCGCCAGCATCAGAGCCGGGAAGCTGCCACGGTTGACCATGTTGTCCACGGTTTCACGGGCATAAGGGAACAGAACGTTCGGGCAGAACGCACCCAGGGTGTGGTGCAGCTGCGCGGCATCCAGGTTACGAATCAGGAAGATACCCGCCTGCTCCACTTCCACCATAAAGGCAGTCTCTTCACCGTTGGTAACAGTCACAGTCAGTGACAGAACCACTTCATACAGGCCTTCTTCTTCCAGCGCTGTATTGGTGGTGTTGAGATCCAGCTTCACTTCCGGCTGCCACTGAGACTTGAACATCTTCGGTGACTTGGGCGATTCAAAGGAAAGGTCCTTGATGTAAATGCGCTGCAGGGCAAATTGCGGCTGCTGTTCCTGGCTTTGCTGATTCTCGGCCATGATGGTTTCCTTCTTGTAAAACCGTTTCTCTGTTTAAACGTGGGTTTGCCTGTCCGGGCAGAGCCCCGTTACGTTAGTTGCAGCTAGGCGGCCAGCAGGGCATCCAGCTTGCCAGCGGCTTCGAGGGCATACAGGTCATCACAGCCCCCGACATGGGTGTCACCGATCCAGATCTGCGGCACCGAAGTGCGCCCGGCCATCTCTTGCCTGACTGCCAGCTGACCATCCACGCTGATCGTCTGGTAGCTCACCCCTTTGCTGTCCAGCAACGCCAGCGCCCACTGGCAGAATGGACAGTAATCAGAACTGTATATGATGACGTCTTGCATGGTTTTCTTATATGACCAACGTGTTATCAGGCCTTGACAAGCGGCAGGTTTTCGCCCTGCCAGGTACCCAGACCACCTTTAAGACGTTTGACATTGATGAAGCCTGCATCCATCAACTGCTTGCCTGCGGCGCCGGCATGCTGGCCCATGGTATCGACCACCACAACCGGCCGCTCCTTGTACTTATCCAGTTCAGATAAGCGCTCTTTCAGCTTGGCGGCAGGAATGTTGATGGCGTCAACGATATGCCCTTTGGTGAAATCCTTCTTTTCACGGACATCCAGCACCAGGGCATCGTCCCGGTTGATCAGCTGGGTCAATTCCTGGGTGGTGATAGTCTGACCGCCCTTGCGCATCTCAGTGATCATCAGCAACACCAGCAGGACGACAAACAGGCCTACCAACACCGGGTGGTTAACAGCAAATTCAATGAATTGTTCCATGGAAACTTTTATTCACGTACTCATCAAGAAAGCCGCAAGTATACAGGCTGATGAAACTTTTTCATCTGCTCTGATGCCCCGTCTTGTTTGGTAAGTTACCTACCCTGCCTGTGCTTCCCCCACAGGTTCCAGCAGCAACTCCGCCCAATTCCCGCAATCATGAACAACCGTCGTTTTCCAACCGGCAGCCTTCCCCCAGATCCGGTACTGTTCAATGGTGACAGGAAAGTCGGATGTAGAAACATGTTCGTGCACAAGGTCTGCCATTTCCGGGGTAAAACCCTCGAACCCTGAATAGTGCACCATTACATCATGGATGAAGCCTTGCAGATCCTGACCAGGTTTCAAAAAGTGATCCACCAGCACCAGGCACCCGTTATCAGCCGTGCGCTGACGACTCCGAATAAGGAAGCGCTGCTTGTCCAAGTTAGACAGGTGATGCACCGAAAAACTGGCCAGAATGATATCTGCTCGACCTGCGTATCTCTGCAGCCCCTGGAGTAAATCCATACATTTCAATGAAACCGCACATGCCTTGGCGTTCAGATTTTCCTGTGCACTGCTGAGCATCCCTTCACACAGGTCAACGCCAGCATAAGCACTAATTTCATAGCCCTTAACAAGGCTAAGTTACCCCTTGTGGTTGGTAGCACCAATGTCCAATGATTTTCTCGAACATGCGTGCAGTTGTCAGCCTATGACGCTCTGTTAGAGCGCGCCGCCAAGCGAGGTAATGAGTCATATATTTCCCACTGTGTCAGGATAGTTGTCCCGCTTACTGATTAACTCAAGTTACGCAGTAACGAATAACCTTAGCTGCTCGAATGATGCCCGCAGAGCGGTCATGTAAATCTTCGCCCTGAGCTGAAAA
>MUIA01000176.1 GCA_002084115.1 Oceanospirillales bacterium LUC14_002_19_P2
AGTTAATAACGAAATCGCATCAATGAAATTTTGAAAGAGCCTGGAATTCATAACAGTCATCCCCTGATAGCCGGATGGTTCAGGGAGTATAGGTCAACCAACCATCAGGGGTAACTTAGCCCCGAACCTGCCTGCTTTAGGTAAAGCCCGCTCAAGGGAAATAACCAGTCAAACTCATCGGAAGGCACCATGCATTTTCGATACCTTCCAATGTGTCGAATACAATGCCGTTAGGCCTTGTTTAATGAACCTGAAACGCTCTACTCACGCCTTGGTAAGGTTTCATCAGAAAGGTCCAGGCCTCTTTATACACACCTTCATGCACTATGCGATATGTTCCGGCAGGCTATCCGTGGGAATAAACCAGTCAATTATGGCGTGCGAGGTACCCCAGAACCCATCAATTCGCTCCCAGGTATAGCGTGTTTCCAGATCCCGATCCCGAGCCCGAGCCACGGTATACCACTGACCATTCTCATAACGCTGAACCTTCAGGAAGCTCGCCATGGTTTTCAGATCATTTCGGGGATGCCCGGACCAGAATTTCACCTGAACATGATCACCTTTCTGATAGGTGCTATTGGCATCCTGCACCATTTGGCCAATGGACTTGAATACCGGCGCCTGATCGTGCACGACCGGTTTGTTGTAATACACTACCTGATCATCAGACAGATCATCCGGTACCGGTTCGGGTTCACCAGCCCAGGGATCCATGGCTGAATCCGCCAGCGATTCAGCCAGCCGTGAAAATGACTGCCGGTACGCTGCCAGCGTCCAGGGACCAAAGTGGGTACTGGCACCCTCGTAGTGCTGTTTATCGTATTCTTCACGGGTAGTGACGTAACCGGCATAGGCATTGGAATAGCCGGCCAACACTGTATGGCTTAATCCTGTGCCTTCCACAGATTCAACCGTCTGACGAATACGTCGGCCTGCCATGATCGTGAACTCACCCGGCACGGCCAGTAACCCAAGTGGGCCAATCTTCATGATGGAAACCGGCAATACATCAGGCGTCCATGGATAAGGCTGTACATTCCCGGTTGCCAGCAATATGGGTTTCGGAGCCTGGCAGGCTTCCTGTTCTGGTGTTGGTGCCATAACCATCCCGGTAATCCCTTCCCAGAAAACCTCACTTTCCCGTTTCCCTTCCTCAAACAGAGGGCTGCGTCCGTCTTCCGTTCCGGAGGCAAAGGCATAACCTAACGCTGCGACGCAGGTTGTCTGTTCCCCCTGTCCTGTGAACTGGTCATTCACCGCAACAGACGACATATCCACATACCGGTGTTGCACTGCCAGACTTCCCTGCAATTGCATTGTTGCGCTCTGGAACAGCTCCCAGGCTTTATCAAATTGCCTTTCACCAATCATTAGATTGCTTTCATCCGGTGTCGCGCCGGGACCAGTGCCATTCAGGTTGAGATTCGGGGTCATATCGCCAGCATTGGTCTGGGCGAAGGCAGCGACATACACGTCATCACCGGTATAACCGCTCCCCATCCGCTTCTCAAACAGGTATTGAGCAACGCCCTTGTTGTCTGATGTCAGCAGGGTATTGGTCATTGGCAGGCTGACTGCATGGACGGGGAACCAGCTGATCATGCCGATATCCCGGTCTTCCCCCTGAATGAACCGGAGTACCGTCATTTCAGGATCAATCGAAGAATACTGGTCAGCATCCACATTGTTTTCATAGGCTGGCATCGAGCGATTGGCGCTAGCATTCCACAGTTCGCCGCGATTAAAGAGGATTCTGCCCGGCGCCAGCGATTCATGGGCCCGCACGATAGACTGGAAAATTCCCTCTACGGTTGCGTCATAGGTTTGCTGGACAAAGCCTTCGGCAGTCACGTTATACAGGGCGTAGTGTGAATGTCCGCCGGCACCACCATGGGTATGAGTGGCGCTGATAATCAGGTTGTCATCGTTATACAGGTTCCCGTAGCGTGCATTGAGTTTTTTCAGCACCCCCTGGGTCACGCCCTGAAAAACTGCGCCCTGGTCCACCGAGACATACACCACCCGGTTCTCCTCTGAAACAGGCGCTGCAATCACAAACGCCCTTGACCACTGACGATCACGAATACCCGTGGAAAACTGGTCAGAACTGGCATAACCAAACAGGTTCACTTCTGCAGCAGGCCCGGTGATATCGTAAATTCCAACGCCCACCCGATAATTGTTTTCTACAGCCATCGTCGTTTGTATCAGGCACAAACAAAACAACACCACGCACCTCCGGAGATAATTCCCCATATGTATTCCCTCACTGAAACAGCAGTCGTTTAATCAGAACCATGGCGGCAGGAGGCTACGCACAGACCGGAGAAACAGGGCTTTACCGGGAAAGACAAAAGGCTCGGGAACGATCCATCCATGGCAGAATGTTCAGAGCAGTACGATCGAACAGCCAGCGTCTGTACAGCTTTAAGGGTATGCTGGGAACCGGTTCTCTTCCGACTCATTTTGTGAACCCGTTCACACTTTCAACATTTCGTACAAATAACTCATAAAACGTGTAATTGCGGATGTTTCCCCGTTGACCGAATGACTACGCTTGCTGCCCTTTAGACTGTCCGGCCTGTTTCGGCCTTATGGCGACAGTCCTCCACACAGCCTTCTGTTTCCTTTCCGGCTTCCGGTTTTCCCGGTTGAAGTCAGGAACACTGCTGTCTGCATTCCGCTACTATTCACTACTGCTGCAAGGATACCGACGTGTCAGAAAAACTGGCCAATCCCGCTCCGCTGGGCCTGATGGGCTTCGGCATGACCACCATTCTGCTTAACATTCACAACGCCGGCTTCTTTCCGATCAGCGCCATGATCCTGGCCATGGGCCTGTGCTATGGCGGCCTGGCTCAGGTCATTGTGGGTATCATGGAGTTCAAGAAGTGTAATACCTTCGGTCTGACCGCATTCACCTCCTACGGTCTGTTCTGGTGGTCTCTGGTACTGCTGCTGATCTTCCCGTCCATGGGAATCTCTGAAGCGACACCTGCCGCATTCATGGGCTGGTACCTGGGTCTGTGGGGAATGTTCACCGGTTTCATGTTCTTTGGCACCCTGAAGGCCAACCGTGCCCTGCAGTTCGTCTTTGCGTCCCTGACTGTGCTGTTCTTCCTGCTGGCTGCCCGTGACTTCACCGGTTCCAAGCTGATCGGCACCATCGCCGGTTTCGAAGGCATCATATGCGGCGCCAGTGCTATCTACCTGGCTATGGCGGAAGTGCTGAACGAACAGTTTGGCCGTACCGTTCTGCCTATCGGCGAAGTGCGCTGATAACATTTGCCCCGGAGCTAACGTGCTTTGGGGCAACCTTCCTTTTTGAATACCGTTCCTTTTTTCTCCCCACACCCCGACATACCGCTGACTATACTTCCTCCCCGATTTATTCCCTAAACAGGGACAACGGATCACTCCCATTAACTGGAGAGCGACGCGATGACAGCATCCCGGTTGAGCTATACCTCCGGCACTGCAGAACAACCTTTACTGGGGATGACCATCGGCGAAATGCTGGATATCACGGCAGACCGTTTTCCTGACAGGGAAGCACTGGTTGTTCGGCACCAATCGATTCGCTGGTCCTGGCGCGAACTGGAGAATAAGACCAATGCCTGTGCACGAGCGCTTCTGGCCATAGGCGTCGAGCAGGGAGAACGAATCGGTATCTGGTCACCCAATCGGGCGGAATGGACGTTGATCCAACTCGCAGCCGCAAAAATCGGCGCCATTCTGGTGAACATCAACCCCGCCTATCGCATCCCAGAGCTGAAATATGCCATGAACCTCTGTGGTATTCGCTTTCTGGTCACCGCCGAACAGTTCAAGCACTCCGATTACATTGGGATGTTGCAATCCCTTCTGTCCGAACCACAAAAGAATCTCGGTCAACCTGGATTAAGCAGGGAAATCCCCACACTGGAAACCATCATCACCCTGTCTGATAAGACGTATCCGGGTATGAGCCGCTGGCAGGAGTTTGTGGAGAACGGGAACAGCCTGTCAGAAAATGATTGGGGACAACGTCAGCAAGCCCTCCAGTTCGATGATCCTATCAATATCCAATATACCTCCGGCACCACCGGGCACCCTAAAGGCGTGACCCTGACCCACCATAACATCCTGAATAACGCCTACTTTGTGGCTCGCCAGATGCGTCTCACTGAGCAGGATCGTCTGGTGGTACCGGTTCCTCTGTATCACTGTTTTGGCATGGTGCTCGCCAACCTGGCCTGCCTGACCTGTGGCGCTACACTGATTTACCCCTCTGAAGGTTTTGATGCCAAACAGACACTGATTGCAGTGGCAGAGGAGAAAGCCACGGCATTACATGGGGTTCCCACCATGTTCATTGCCGAGCTGCATGATCCCGACTTTGCCAGCTACGCCCTCTCCAGCCTGCGCACAGGGATTATTGCCGGCAGCGTCTGTCCGGTGGAACTGATGAAACGCATTATCAACGATATGCATCTCAGCGAAATCCAGATCGGCTACGGGATGACAGAAACCAGTCCCATCAGCACCCAGACCAGCCACGACACCTCACTGGAACAGCGGGTTACCACCGTGGGCAGAACCCAACCCCATCAGGAAACCAAAATCATCGCTACCGATGATCAGCGTATTGTCCCTAGAGGGCAGATCGGTGAACTCTGCACCCGTGGCTACAGTGTCATGATGAAATACTGGGGTGATGAAGAAGCTACCGATAACGCCATTGATGAGGCGGGTTGGATGCACAGTGGCGACCTGGCCCTGATGGATGAAGACGGGTTTATTCAGATTATTGGGCGTATCAAAGACATGGTGATCCGTGGCGGGGAAAACATTTACCCGAAGGAAATCGAAGACCTGTTTTATACCCATCCGGCAGTGGCTGAAATCCATGTTACCGGCGTACCTGATCCTAAATATGGGGAAGCAGTCATCGCCTGGATCAGGCTAAAGGACGGAATTGAACAACCATCAGAGGCATCGCTCCAAGACTTCTGCAAAAATCAGATTGCTCACTTCAAAATCCCCCGCTATTTCAAATTCACGGACAGTTTTCCAATGACCATTACCGGAAAGGTTCAGAAATATAAAATCCGCGAAATCAGTACCAAAGAGCTGAATCTGGATGAAACGGCCTTGTCAGGAACCGTCATATAAGCCCATAGTCTTCAGCAGATAATGAAAAACCTGTTCCTTACTTGTCTTCATACTGTCAGGGGATAAATCATGTCTTCACCGGTTCGAACCTACCAGAACAAAACACCTAATACCAATCGCCTTTTCTAACCACTGCATAAGTGCCCACTGGCGAGAGCATAAACTGAACAACCGTCCAGCCTCGCTACACAGTTTATTCCAGGCATTGCAGCAACAATCCACAATATCCTCGTAACCCTCAAACGCTTTATTGG
>MUIA01000311.1 GCA_002084115.1 Oceanospirillales bacterium LUC14_002_19_P2
AGCATATTAGAGAGAGAGAGAGAGAATTTATAAACAAAGTGCCTCGTTTAGAATTAGGAGATGTGGACATATGTGACCTTAAAAGATAACGTGACTGTTTTGCTGGAAGTCTATCGGAATTCGAGTGTATGCGAAGAAATAAAGATATGTTAGAACTTAATAGTGTTTAAAGATCTGTCTTGGCTGAGATATGCATATGTTTATATTGGCACTAAAGCCTTTTGGTCTGTTATCATGTAGAATTTATGGGAACTTGAAGGGTGTTAAGAGCGCAAAAATGTCCTTTTCCTGGCTGACGATCTGCGAGTGCAGCTGGGTTCTTTTCACAGCAACGGTATTGTTTCTTCGAAAATGTACACGCCAAATTTGGATAAACTAGTAACAAAAAAAGTATAGTTTTTCAACAAGCTTACGTACAGCAAGCACTGCGTGGGCCATCACGTATTTCACTTCTCATTGGACACAAGTGTGTAACGCTCAGTACTTGGGGAAACTAACATGTAATTTCACAACAATTCCGCAGTATTTCAAGGAATACGGGTGCGAATCCAGAGGAGTGGGAAAAGTTTTCCATCCTTACAAGGATCTGGATAAGAATGATTCATTATCCTGGTCCAGAAAGTTTCTTCATGCACGTAAGACAAAATGGGAAAAGAATTATACTTCCTGGATAGCGGTACCGGACAATCAATTGACACTCAGTCCGTTTGCAGATAAACAGATAACACACCAAGCTATATCTGTTTTCCGGCAGCTAGTCGAAGATTCTAGTGCTGGATTTCACCCATTTTCCTTGGATTCCACAGGCCACATCCCCCATTCGTGTTTCCGGAAACCTACCTCAAGTACTATCCTGAGTAGAATTGCCTAATCCCTACTCACCGATTAACATGCCAGATGTTGCATCGTCTAGTTACCCAGAGTTGAGATACGTCCACGATATTCAAACGCTAAGGCTTTCTGGAACTTCCAGGTGAAAACGTCATGGATCTCCGGCGAGCATAATTACACCTCCATGACATGGATGGATTCCCGAGATGGGCGCGTTCTAGATGAGCTTGAGAATTAAGGGTTGGCTGATAACACGATTGTGCCCTTTCTTGGCTATCATAGTTGGCAGCTTGGAGAACATGCGCAGCGATCTTACAAAAGAGACGTTAGCCTTCGACCTTTTCCCAAACCTGGGAACGGCCAATGAGCGCAAAACCGATGAAACCACGGACTTCCAGCTTCTTGCCGCCGTCCAGTACTTTCATGTTAGCGGAGTAAACTTTGCCGTTTTCCGGATCCAGGATCTTGCCGTCTTCATACTGGCCGTCCTTGTCTTTCATGTTCCAGATGATGGTCATGCCTTCGATGGGCTGATTCTTGCGGCTGCCGTCACACTTCTTACAGACTTCCTGACGTTTGGCTTCGTCCATGATTTGCATAACCTTGCCGGTCAGTACGCCGTTGTCTTCCTGGATGGTGACGATGCTTTTTACTTCACCGGTTTCGTCGTCAATGGTTTTCCATTGGCCCACTGCCGTTTGCGCCATAACCTGGCTGGTGGCGAACAGCGCGGCAAGCAGGATCATGGCCTGTTTGATGGAGGGCAAGAAGGCTGGGAGCTTCATCATGACATTTCCTTGTTGTAATCAGACAGTCGGGTTCAATGAGTGAATGGGGCGGGAGTCTATCATCAACCCGACAGGGTGATCAGTGGCTGAATCGTAAAGATGTTTACGGCGTGTAAGTCAGTCGCGATGAAATACCCCATTATAGTTTGAACAATTTGCCCCTGACGCTGAGTCGGTAGTCCGATGGCGTCACTTGGATTTTCTGTTTGAACAAACGGCAGAAGTAGCCGGTATCCTGAAAGCCGGTATGCAGTGCGACTTCCGTGATACTCAGGTTGGTGGTTTTCAGCAGATCCCTGGCAGCAGCCAGCCGGAGATTGTTGAGGTATTCCAGTGGTGTGACGCCGGTTGCTTCTTTGAAACGTCGGTTAAGTGAACGCTGGCTCAGGGAGAAGTAAGCGGCCAGTTCGCGCATATTCACGACTTCGCCCAAGTGTTCATGCAGCCATTGCTGGATGGTGATGATGGTTTCATCCTCATGGGCACTGTCCTGCTCGAACGAATAAAACACGTCATTCAGAGGCCTGCGGATTTCCGGCGAGAACTGCCGTTCAACCCGGGCGGCGATGGTGTCATCAAAGAAGTGACTGATCAGATGCACCATCAGATCGGCAACCGAGTTGACGCTGCCGGCACAGTAAAGTTGGCCACTCTGGGTAATCAGGTGGTGGCGTTTCAGGATCACCCGCGGAAACAGGTGCTCAAACTGATCCAGATAATGCCAGTGGGTGGTGGCTGGCTTTCCATCGAGTAGTCCGGCGCCTGCCATCAGGTAAACGCCTGTGCCAGCGGCGCAGATCAGTGCGCCATCCTGATAGCGCTGGCGCAACCACGCAATCAGGTCCGGATAGCGCTGCAGGAGCGGACGGGGATTACGCCACAGGGCTGGCAAGATAATCAGATTGCAGTGCTCTATATCCAGATAGCTGCAATCGGGAAGGAGCCGGAGGCCGCCACTCAGTGTGAGGGGCGCGCTGTCATGGCTTGCGGTTACCAGGGAGAGATTCGGGTAGCTGGCATTCAGGCTTTCACCGATGGTTTTCGCGGCAGACAGCATCTCAGCAGGCAGGCTGATGCTGGTCCCGATCATGCGGTCAAACGCCACCATGCAGACAGAGAGGGTGGCAGGATTCGCGATAGGTATTTCCACGGCATTTGCCTGTTTTGGCCAATATATCTAATTATATGGCCAAAATGGCGAATTGGTAGGCGGTTGTCCTGAATACACTATGAATGAAAGACATTCAGTCATTACTTGATTCAGAGGGCGGAATCACCGGTTCCGCCCGGGTCGGCGTCTGCTCCGGCCCTGGATATCCGGAGGTTGTTAGGTTGTCCAGATTACCCGTTATCGTTGCCCAGGGAGGCATTGGCCCGGCGGGCCGTACATCTGGCTTCAATGCCTATTGCCGTCTCGTATTCGAGGCCCTGGGACAGGAGCAGGCTGATCATACCCTGTCCAGCCTGGCGGCTTTGACTGGTGCCGATTCTGCCGATCAGCAGCGACTGCTGGATGACACGCTGATCCGGAAGCTGGATGGCACCCTGTTTGATCCTGACCATACGCCACTGCACAACCTGTTCAAGGTGCAGGATGGCAGTCAGCTGATTCTGCGTCGTCGTCAGCTGCCAAAAGATTTGCCATCCGGATGGCAGGTGACTGAGCTTGATAGTGACCGGGTTCAGGTGAGCTTCGGAAGCGAACAGTCACTATTGGTGCCGGGAACTCAGCCTTCACCGGTGTATGCAGCGGGTCAGCTGCCAACCGGTTTCCATCCAGAGAAACTGTATCAATCACGCAACCATCCCCGTGGATTGGCCATGACCGTGTATGGGGCTTCTGACGCTCTGATGTCACTGGGGATTCCGTTCGACACCCTGAAACAACAGATCAGCCCTGACCAGATCTCGGTCTATGCCGGCAGCAGTATGAGCCAGCTGGATCATAACGGCAACGGTGGCATGCTGCAGGCGCGTCTTCAGGGTAAGCGGGTGACGTCCAAGCAGCTTCCGCTGGGCTTTGCGGAAATGCCAGCAGATTTCATCAATGCCTATGTGCTGGGTAGCTTTGGCAGCACGGGCACGAACATGGGCGCCTGCGCTACTTTCCTGTACAACCTGCGTCAGGGCATTAACGACATCCGTTCCGGCCGCGCACGATTGGTAATCGTCGGCAACAGTGAGGCCCCACTGACGCCGGAAGTGATTGACGGTTACACCAATATGGGGGCGCTAGCCTCTGATAAGAACCTGCGGGTACTGGATAAGCTCGGCAAGGATGATATTCCGGATTATCGCCGTGCCTGCCGCCCGTTTGGCGAGAACTGCGGCTTTACCCTGGCGGAATCTGCCCAGTTCTTTGTGTTGATGGATGATGAACTCGCCCTGCAAACCGGTGCACCTATCCTTGGCGCAGTGGCCGATGTGTTTGTAAACGCGGATGGTCACAAGCAATCCATTTCCGGCCCGGGTGCCGGCAACTACATTACCTTTGCCAAAGCCGTCTCGCTGGCTTGCAGTATCTTTGGTGATGAGGCGGTGCGTAATCACTCTTTTGTCCAGGCACATGGTTCCGGTACGCCGCAGAACCGGATTACTGAATCCCACATTCTGGATGAAGTCGCTCGAACCTTCGGGATCAAGCACTGGCCGGTCACCGCCATCAAGAGCCGTGTGGGGCACTCGCTGGCCACGGCTGCCGGTGATCAGTTGATGGCAACCCTGGGGGTTTGGCAGCACGGCCTGATTCCCGGCATTACCACTATCGACCGTATTGCGGATGATGTGCATCAGGAACGTTTGCAGGTGGTGACTGACCACTTGGCGGCGGGTCGTGATGGTCTGGATATGGCCTTCCTCAACGCCAAGGGCTTCGGTGGCAATAACGCAACCGCCATGGTGATTGCGCCACAGCGAGTACAGAGCATGCTGGAAAAACGCCACGGTCAGTCCGCTATGAAGGCATGGCACCAGCGCAATGAGTCCGTCGTTGAAACTGCAGCTGCCTATGAGCAGAGCATGTGTGCGGGAACCATCTCACCGCTGTACCGTTTTGGTGAAAATGTGATTACTGACAGCGAGATCCGCCTGAGCCGTGAGCAGGTGGAACTGGGTGACGTATCCGTGTCGCTGCGTATGGACAACCCTTGGGCTGACTGCGTTTAATACCCCCCTTGCAGGCTGGCGCCCGTCCAGCCTGCCACGATCATGACAACAACCATTCCAGCTGATAACCCGCAGGACGTTCCTCTTGATTAAAACCGGTACGCCATCGTTACGTATTTCCCGTCGTCAACTTGAACCTGTCATCCTGCTGCTGGTGCTCGGAAGTCTGTTCGGTTATCTCGGACAGACCATGGGGGTGACGAACATGTTCAACACCCTGATGAAGACGGCTCACGAGTTGTTGTTGAATACTGTCCTGTACCTCATGGGCGTAACCGTACTCAGTGGTGCACTCGGACGACTGTTGCTGGAGTTCGGTGTTGTAGGGCTGCTCGAAAAACTGCTGGCGCCACTGATGCGTCCGTTGTTCAACCTGCCCGGGCGTGCGTCACTGGCGGCGCTGATGACCTTTTTCTCTGATAACCCGGCGATTGTCAGCCTGGCCAAGGATGAACGCTACAGCAAAGGTTTCACCGAGCGGGAGCTGATTTCCCTCAGTAACTCAAGTTACGCACAAGACTGAAAATACGGCATTATTGGGTGCTTTTACAGGTTGGCGGATGAAAAGTGAGGGATTGCAACAGAAATAGCCTTTAGAAGACGATTGATTTGTATAGATCA